>JAUWKY010000163.1 GCA_030613915.1 Syntrophobacterales bacterium | reverse complement strand
TGCTGTCGCGAGACCACGAAGATGGGTGTGCCTCCGGGCAACCGCAGGGTGTTGGTTCCGAGGCGTACCTAAACGGTACGTCGCAGGTGCCGACACCCGAGGACGCCAGGAAGGACGTCCATATCTGTGGTCGCAGCAGGTAATTCATGAAATATCCGGGCTAAACTGAGGGTTATGAGCGCACCTGCTGCGTTCGAAATAGAGATGCACTTTCACCTTCACCCTGTTCTGCCCCAGTGATATCCGGGATCTACTATAAGGAAAGATGTCTTTAGGATGGATCTTAATAGGCGGATTTATTGCCCTTGTTCTGCTCCTGCTTGCCAAGGACGAGTACTACCACAGGCAAGAGCAGAAGAAACGTATGGAAATGCGAGCAGAAATCGCATGGCCTGTTGTCATAAAAACGGATCGCGACAGTTGTGAGGGCAGAACGGTAAATGTCAGTGCCAGCGGAGCATTACTCTGCTTTACGCAACAGCTGTCATTGATGGAAATCGTCACTCTGACCATTAGACCCCCCGTAAGAGCGGCTCTGGAGATTACCGCCGAGGTGGTCAGAACAAACATCCCCTGCGACAACGACGACAGCACGCGCCGAGGGGCAGCAGTTCGCTTCATCATAATCTCAGAAAAAGATCGAGAGTTTGTCTCCTTTAGCGTCTTCGACCACCTCCAGCAAAAAACCCATTCTAATCAGCGCCGAAAAAGAGATTTAAGATTGTAGATTTCTATCAAGTGCGTTCATAAAACGCCATGCTGCCGAAGGTGACGAAAGAACCTTCACCATCCACCTCGGTGTAGTCGTAGCGTAGGAGTTCTCCCTCCACCGTGCTCTCCAGGGTTTTGAGCATGGTATAGAGGGGTGGAAGTCCGCAGATGCGGCGGCGATTGCGTTCACGCACCAGGGTGTTGGCGAAGGTGTCAGCGTCCGCGGCTGCCATGGTTTCGAGCAGCTGGCGGTCGGCTTCCTCGTGTTCCCGCACCGTTCCCGCGTGGGGCCGGAACGGATCGCCATAACGGGGACCGATATGGGCCAGGTCCACACTGCTAACCAGACAAACTGGGTGTGGGTAAGAGTCCAGAGTTTCTCTGAGCGAGTAAACCATGGTGAGAATGTCAGTGCTACGCTGCTCGAGTTCTTCCACCGCAAAAGAGCAGAGGATGGGCACAATGCGAACATTCGGCAAAAGTAGACTCAAAAAAAGGGTCTGGAACTCAATGGTGTGTTCACGCCGGTGTGCGAACTCGTCCGCGAGAAGGTCCAGAGAACAGCGACTGGTCAATTCGTCAATGAAGTCGTTGTCCGCTGCAACCAAGCCCAACGGAGTTTCGAAGTTTTTACGGCTCAGAGCGAAGCAGTTGGCCAGCGGTTCATGGCCGGTACCGAGGATAACGCAGGTGCTCACAGGGCTCGCTTCAACCAAGGCCTTGTAGGCATAAGCAAAGCACGGACCACCTGCGCGCAGGTCAATATGTGGAGCCATCAAAGCGGCTATCGTTTTCCTTGACTGAGCCGGCCGAGGATCGCCCGGGCCGCCGTTTTCCGGGTTAAAGAAGCTTTGTAGCTGGAGGCGGAGATCTTCAGGATCCTGTTCATAGCTGACTCCCGCGTGGCAAGGCAGGCGGGTAGATTGGTTGCTAAACTCATCGATCAGTTGCCGCATGCGAGCACGGCTGTTTTCATTATCCAGAAAAAGGTAATCATCCAGTGTCTGGATGAGTCCATCGAGTTTTTCACGAAATAGCATGTCACCAAACCTGCGCATATGGGCGGCCTGGATATCCACCACCGAATTGGATCCGTCCATAAGGGTAACAAGAAAGTAGGCCTGGGGGCTCAGGACCAGGGTCTCCGGATTCAATCCCTCCAGGTCCCGAAGCGCAACGTATACCTCCTGACCTTGTCTAATGGGGATGGCTTCCAGACGATCCCGCAATCTAGGTAGTTCTCCGCTCATAGGTTGGCCTCGTTATTGCTATAGCTTCCTGGCGGTGCATTTGCCCCCTGCCACCGCCCCGCAATGTAGATCTGGCTGGCTTCGTAGAGTGGAATACGGCTCAATTGACCAGAAGCAGTTTCTGATTTGAGACGGGACTCCAGTATAGTGAAAAAGAGCAGCTCGAGCAACGATTTTCTGGACAATTAAAGTGTTTGACTGTTTCAATAAAATGTGTTATTTCAACATTATAAAGTACTTAGCCCAGGTTCTTCATGAGGCTCTCTTGCCATTGTGAACAATCCTTCGTCTCGGGCTTTTACTCACAACAAGATAACCCGGACTGGAGACTTTAGCTCGCATATCTCATGAATGGCCTACTACGACCACGGATATGGGCGTGCTTTCGTGCGTCCTCGGGTGTCGGACCCTGCGACGTACCGTTCAGGTACGCCTCGGATCTAACCCCCTGCGGTTGCCCGGTGGCACACCCATCTTCACGGTCTCGCGACAGCAATTCATGAAATATGCGGGCTAGAGGAGGCGATTCATCTGAACGTAGGTGAAATGTGGTTATGCGACACCATTCTGCTCTTATACTGATTGCTCTGCTTGTGTTGTCACTACTTTGGGGTTGCGCTCTTTCTGGACGAAAGGTGGCCACGGAAGAGGAGATTGCCGCCCAGCAAGCGCGGGCAAAACTCCACTTGAGCTCCCGCACTGACGCCTACTACCATTTTCTCCGATCACGTCAGCTTCTTTATCAAAACCGGGTAAAAGAAGCATTGAGTGAACTTGAAATAGCCGCGGAAGCAGACCCCGCGGCCGCCTATCTTTTTGGGGAGTTAGCCACCTTCTACCTGCGCCAAGGCCAGAATGCAAAGGCCATCGAGGCGGCACAGAGAGCCAGAAATCTAGATCCTCAGTCAATCAAAACGAGAATGATGCTCGCTGGACTGTACAGCAGTCTCAAACAGACGGACCGAGCCATTGCCGAATACCGGGCAGTGCTCGATCTGGATCCGAAACAACAAAAGGCCAGGCTCTGGCTGGCTTCTCTCTACGCTGGCCAGAGTAGATATGAGGAGGCCCGTGAGGTTCTGAATGAACTCGTGAATCTGGATCCTGAAAATCCTGTGGCAAATTATTATCTCGCCCGGATGGAACTGGAGCTCAAGGAATACAATGAAGCAGAGAAATACTACAAAAAGGCTCTTGAAATCAGACCTGATCTCGAAATGGCCCTCATGGACCTGGCTTATCTCTACGAACTGCAAAACCGCTATGATGATGCAGAGGGGACATACAAGAAAATCCTGGAGTTTGATCCAGAGAACAAGCAAGCTCGATCCAAGCTTGGCGATCTTTACCTGAGGCAGAATGACTACCGTGAGGCTCTGGCCGAGTTTCAAAAGATAATGGGTCCAGAGGAGAAGGGCTTGGAGATGCGGAGTAAGGTCGGCCTCCTCCACCTGGAGCTGGAAGAATATGACCAGGCCATAGAAGTCTTCAACACTCTTCTGGCGGGACACCCCGAAAGCGAACAGATTCGTTACTACCTGGGAATAGCCTACGAAGAGAAGGAGGATTTTGAGCTAGCCTTGGCCGAGTTCGATGCAATTCCTGCCTCCGGCCCCTACGGACTGAAAGCCAGACTCCATCGTGCACTTATTCTGGAGAAGCGAGGGGATGTGGATGAGGCCATTGCTACTCTCGAGGAAGTAATAGAAAACCACCCTGAGGAAGAGGACGGCTACCTTTACCTGGGGAACATGTATGAAACGCTCAAGCGCTTTGATGAAGCAGAGGCGGTTTTGAGACAAGGTCTGAAGATGGCTCCAGGCCAACAACGCCTGCATTTTCGTCTCGGTGTCGTTCTGGATAAAATGGGGGACCGGCACGATAGCATTGTCGAGATGGAAAAAGTGATCGCTTTGGACCCCAAGGCTGCCAATGCTCTCAATTATCTGGGCTACTCTCTAGCGGAAATGGGCATAAGATTGGAGGAGGCAGAGGAGTTTGTTAAACGCGCTCTGCAGATTAAGCCGGAAGATGGCTACATTACCGATAGTCTGGGCTGGGTATATTTCAAGATGGGCCGCCACAGTGAAGCGCTCGTGTGGATTCAGAAGGCACTGGATCGACTGCCAGAAGATCCGCTGATCACTGAGCACCTTGGAGATACATACCAGGCTCTTGGCAGATGGCCGGAAGCGCAGGAGGCTTATGAGCGCGCCTTGCGTCTCGGTCATGAAAACCCGAAGCAGTTGGAATCCAAGCTCGAGGAGAGCAAGAAAAAAGCAAACATTGAGGGGGCTCAGTGAACTCGGGGCCTGGTTTGAATTTAGACAGGAAGGCCATGGGGCCTGAGCTAAAATGGCGTAGATTAAGTAAAGCAGCGGCTGGGCCGCTGCGGCTGGTATCGCTATTAATCAACGTTTATCTATTGTTCTTTTTCAGCGGCTGCGCCAAGGAGGTACCCATTTACGAACCGGCAGACCTGCCGGTTTCTTTGGTTGTTGCCCGACTGGAACAAAGACAGAACCACCTTTTTAGTTTCCGTGCGGTCGGCACCATCCGAGTGCAAGGCGGGAAACAGCGCTGGTCGGGGAAAGCCTTCCTCCTCAGTGAATTTCCTGATTCTTTACGGTTGGAAGTGGTAGGCTTGTTCGGAAATCCCCTCCTATACGCAGTGAGCGATGGCCACCAATTTACAATCTGGGAGCCCGGTCGAAAGCATGCCTATCAAGGTTTGGCCTCAAGTGGCACTCTGGCAAGACTCATCAAATTTCCATTGCAGGATCGGGAGGCCCTCCTGCTGTTGGCGGGAATTGTACCGCCATGGCACCAGGTACAAGCAAAACTCTTCAGGTTGAGTGACGATGAGAGTTTCATGCTGCAACTGGAAAACAAGCCTGCCCGGCTGAGGCAAAGGATCTGGCTCGAGGGTGAGGATCTGATCGTGACCAGGATTGAACGAGTGCAGGGAAATGAAGGCAAGTTTGAGGCCAAGTTTTCTGACTTTGTTTCTATTGATGGATCATTTTACCCCAGAAGCATTGTGATGGAGGGAGGCCAAGCCCATCTCAGTATTCGCTACCAGCAGTTTGCAATCAACGAAGATTTAGACGCAAGTGTCTTTCATCTCGCTCTGCCTGAGGGAATCGAGATCGTTCCCCGGTAATCCCGCGTCCTTTGTTTTACATCGAAAACCTTGTTCTCAGCGTCAGGTCAGAAGTGTTCGGGTTTCAGTGTTCAGGACGGATGGAGGTTTCAGTGTTCAGGTTTCAGCTTTTTAGTTTCTTTTCCCTGACACCTGACACCTTAAAGTCTGGAACCTAGTCCGCCTCCGGCGGATTCTGCGGTTCATAATCTCAAAAAACTGGGCGTTGCTGTTTTGCAATAGAGGCGGTTTTCTAATGCAGCGTTTCGTTGCCGACCGCATGCTGGGAAAACTGGCAAAGTGGTTAAGAGTCCTCGGATATGACGTAGTATATTTACGACAGGCCGCGGATGAAGAGATTGCGGAGCGGCTGCGAGAGGGTAGGATTTTCCTGACCAGGGGCCGCGGGGGCGGGGCATGGCAGCAGCTGGGCAAAATTTTCGTTGTTAATGCCAATGAGCCCAAAAAGCAGCTCCGTGAGGTGGTCCAAGGGCTGCGTCTGGCCATGATCGCTGCCGGGCTCTTCAGTCGGTGCCTCGGCTGTAACTGCCTACTCGAGACAGTCAACAGGGAGGAAGTTCGCGCAGAGGTGCCAGATTACATTTACCAGACACAGAACCAGTTTCATCGTTGCTGCGATTGCGGCAAGGTCTACTGGTCAGGAAGTCATTCAGAAAAGATGCGCCAGCAGCTGGAGGAGATACTGGCAAATACAGACTATTCAGATGGCCGATAAGGGATACCATTTCGAGAACTTTAGACATTTTAGATCATTTTAGTTCACTTTAGGCATTTGCCCTATTTCGGATTTATCGGCAAGTTCCCTGTTCCGCATTCCAAGTTATGCTTTCTACTCGGATAAATCTCCGCATTCACTGGGATCGCCCTG
>JAUWKY010000067.1 GCA_030613915.1 Syntrophobacterales bacterium | reverse complement strand
CTTGTCTTTACTCGAGCAGCTTACACAGACCAGACACGCTGCGGGGCAAGAAGAGGCGGGGCCCAAGACGGAAAATATAGACGTCTGTTTTTACGGAGACAACGAAGTCATTATTGAGGAGGGGGCCAGAGACACTGACATCTTCAAACTGATATCCACTGAGCAGGGGTTAGTGGTCTCAAAGGGCGGCAGGGAAGTTGGGCGCATTACGAATCCCGGCGAGTTTTTTGGCGAAATGGCAAGCGTGTTGAACAAGGTGCGCTCGGCGACCATAATTTCCAAAGGTAGTAGTGTTGTCCAGGTCTATTCAGCCGACAATATTCAGGATATGATTGAGGAACATCCGGAGATCGCAAAAAGGATCATTCGCACTTTGGCCAAACGGCTATCTCAGGCCACAAAGGAGATTACGAGGCTGAAGAAGGAATTAGAAACGAACACCAGGACTGACTCGTGAGCACAATTGGCGACAGAAAGGTCAGGCGGCTGTTTATCAGAACGTTCGGCTGCCAGATGAACCGTTACGACAGTGAGCGTTTGGTGGAAATACTTGGTGAGGAAGATTTCCAGCCCGTGGATGATTATCGCCAGGCGGATTTTATTTTCATCAACACCTGCACTGTTCGCGACAAAGCCGAGCAAAAGGCATTCAGCTACCTGGGCCGTCTCAAGCAACTCAAGCGCAGCCAGCCTGGACTGGTAGTGGCTTTCGGTGGCTGCGTGGCTCAGCAACATGGCGAGGATCTGCTGCGACGGCTGCCACACCTGGATCTTGTGGTAGGGACTCATGGCGTCAGTAGAGTGCCGGCCATGCTCGCTCGTTATGAGACTACCGGAGAACGGCAGGCCTTTGTGGATTTTTCCTACGATTTTGGTGATGACTCTGACGGTCGGTCGCAGCTGTGTAGGCCTGAAGTGAGCGCTTACGTAACCATCATGAGAGGTTGTGATAATTTTTGCACCTACTGCATAGTGCCAATGGTCCGTGGTGGGGAGCGCAGCCGTCCGAGCGACGAGATTGTTCGGGAGGTGGCAAGCCTGGTTGAGTGCGGCGTACGGGAGGTCACGCTTTTGGGGCAAAATGTGAACTCCTACGGCCAAGGAGTTGCGGAGGAACTGGATTTTGCTGGATTGCTGAGGCGAGTAGCCCAAATAGAAGGGCTGCTGCGGATTCGTTTTACAACCTCGCACCCCAAAGACCTGTCGGCATCACTTATGCAGTGTTTTGCGGATATCGAGCCACTTTGTCCTCACATCCATCTTCCGGTGCAATCAGGATCCGACCGGATTCTAAAACGAATGAAGCGGGGCTACACGAGGGAACACTACCTTCGGCTGATGAAAAAGTTGAAGGCAATAAGAGAGGACGTGGCGGTATCCTCAGACATGATTGTTGGATTTCCCGGTGAGAATGAGGAAGACTTTCAGGGGAGCCTGAGCCTGTTGGAGGAAGTTCGCTTCGATGCGCTTTTCTCTTTCAAATACTCTGATAGACCACAGACGGCGGCCAGTCGTCTGGATGGCAAGGTGGAGGAAAAAGTTAAACTGCAGCGACTGCAAACTCTGCAGAGTTTGCAAGAGCGTATAACCCTTGAGAAGAACGAAGTACAGGTGGGGCAAACCACTCGGGTATTGGTGGAAGGTCCGAGTCAGGTCGGAGGATCCCAGCTCAGCGGGCGAACTCCACAGAACCGGGTGGTGAATTTTCAGGGGCCGCCAGAGCTGGTTGGTGAGGAGATACCTGTTTTGATTAGCGCAGGATATGCCCACTCCTTGGAGGGTGTGGTTTGTGTGGAAGATAACGTGAGCTTGAAGGTTGTGAAGGAGAGATCATGGTGCGGGAAATGATAATATCGGGTCTCACCATGGACCCGCAAACGAATACGCCGATCGTTGTGTTGAAAGATCCTGATAGCGAAACATCTTTGCCTATCTGGATTGGCTTATTAGAGGCCACTGCCATTGCCACTGAACTTGAAAAGGTCGAGTTTTCCCGTCCTATGACGCATGATCTAGTCAAGAATCTGATGGGCCATTTGGGGGCCAAAGTTGAAAAGGTCGAGGTCTGCGACCTGCGGGATAATACTTTTTACGCTTGGATCTACCTGAATGTGAACGGCAAGGAGACTCGGATAGATGCTCGACCTAGTGACGCTCTTGCCATAGCTTTACGAGCTGACGCCCGAATTTATGTGGACGAGAAGGTAATAGAGAAATCAGGCAAGCTAGACTCCACTCCCAAGGTGGAAATCAAAGACGAGGAAGCCAAGAAGTGGACTGATATTCTGGAAAATCTCTCAGCGGAGGACTTCGGCAAATACAAGATGTAGAGTTAGCAATTGGGGAATTGAGAAATTTAGGAATTAAAGATAGCTGAACGATTGCTGCAGAATTGAATTCCTCAATTCCCCCATCCCTAAATCCCTGAATTCCCAAATCTACAATCTACAATCTGCAATCTCAAACCCCTTGTCATCTTGCCTAGCTGCCATTAAGATCAAGTACTCTATTCAACATCGAAAACCTGGTGCTTCGGGCCAGTCGAAGATCCCGCCTTGCGGGGGTCAGACTTCAATGGCTTTGCTGGCAGAAGAGGTTTAAGGTACAAGGTGTAAGGCGCAAGGCATAAGGAGAGAATAAGTTCTTTTTTTTATTTTTGCCTTGTACCCTGTGCCTTGAGCCTTGAGCCGCTCCCTTACTCCCAGGCTCTTTTAGGGAAACCGTTGGGAACAGATTGTGCATGTTGTGCCGGTACCTTTTCCACCCAAAAAAGGAGAAGCATTTTGATTGACCTGCATACTCATTCCTTATTCAGCGATGGTGAACTTGTGGTGAGCGAGTTGGTGCGACGCGCCGAGGATATGGGGTACCGTTTCATCGGTATCACCGATCACGCTGACCGCAGTAATTTAGATCTCATTATTCCTCGGGTGGTACGAGCTGCGGCAGAAATCAATCAGTACAATCGCATTCAGGCAGTGCCCGGAATTGAGCTTACCCACGTGCCGCCTCCCACCATTGCACCTTTGGCGGTGGAGGCCAGGAAGTTGGGGGCGCGGTTGGTGGTTGTCCATGGGGAGACCATAATGGAACCAGTACTGCCCGGTACAAATCAGGCTGGGCTAGAGGCTGACATTGACATTCTTGCCCATCCGGGCTTGCTTACGCCAGAGGAGGCTGCCCTGGCGGCACGGCGTGGCATTCTTCTGGAAATCTCAGGCCGCAAAGGCCACTCTTTCACCAACGGGCATGTGGCTAGAGTGGCCCGGGCAGCAGGGGCTAGCCTGATACTCAACTCGGATGCCCATGCGCCAGGAGACCTGTTACCGGGGGAGATGGTCGAAAAGATTGCTTTAGGGGCGGGACTAGAGCAGGGAGACTTTCAACAAATGCTCCAAAATGCTGAGGAGCTGGTCAGGCGCAGGCAAGATGAGCACCATTAGTAAAAAACCCTGGCGAAGAAGGCTGGGCTTTACCCTCGCCATTGCGATTTTGGCTGCATGGATTTGTTATGTGGCGGTTTTCGTCTACCGCCTTAACTATGGCGGGGGAGAGGTTCTCACCCCGGAAGTACAACAACTGGCCAGCCAAGAACTCCAGGAAGAATGGTTTACCATATATCAACATGGCAACAGAACCGGGTACAGCCACACAGAAATCCGGCCACGGTCTGAAGGGTACGCGCTTACCGAAGAGCTGTTTCTCCGCCTCGATTTCCTCGGGGATATCCAGGATCTATTTACCAGGGTTCAAGCTAAGCTGGAGCCGGATTTCTCCCTAAAATCCTTCACTTTTCGTCTCCAAGCCGGCCCCATTTACTACAATCTCAGCGGCGGTATAAAGGACGGAAGCTTGCTGCTCGTAAGTCAGATGGCCGGTCAGGAACGCAGTCAGCAACTGCCGCTCTCTCATCCCATTTATTTGGGTAGTGGGATGAAGTCGTTCATCGCTCAACAGCGCTTGCGAGAGGGGAATACCTATAGGCTGGCGCTCTTTGATCCTTCCACTTTAAGTCAGACTATGGTGCCGCTGCGAGTAGAGGCCAAGGAAACAATCCAGATTGGTTCCCGAAATTTGGAGGCTTATCGTGTGGTATTGGAGTTTCACGGCGTCAAGCTCAGGACCTGGGTTAGCCCATATGGGGAAGTGCTCAAAGAAGAAGGGTTTCTGGGTTTGACTATGGTGAGGAGCGACCGCAAGGATGCTCTCGCCGGTTTCGCTGAGGCGACAGCCGCAGAATTAGTGCGTGAGGCGGCTGTGGTTCCAGATCGCACCATTGCTAGGCCTAGGCTGTTGAGAAGTTTGCGCCTGCAACTTACGGGCATTACTGGTGAGGGTTGGGACTTGGCAGGTGGCAGACAACAGTTGAGCGAAGGAGAGCTCTTAATAGTTCGCGAGGTTTTGCCACAAATCTCTTCAGTGCAAATCCCGTTGAGCACTGCCGAGATGGCTCGGGATTTGCAATCGAGCTTGCTGATTCAGAGCGACGAGCCGATCTTGAAAGAGCAGGCCGCGGCCATTGTGGGTGAGGAAAAGGACGCTTTGCGGGCTGTTGAGCTCATTAGCTCCTGGGTCTATCACAATCTTGAAAAGCGGCCGACGCTATCCATTCCAAACGCCCTCGGAGTTTACAAGATGCGGGCCGGAGATTGCAATGAGCATAGCGTGCTTTTTGCTGCCCTGGCCAGATCTGTGGGCATTCCCACGAGGATCACAGTGGGTCTACTGTACACCAAAGGCCGCTTCTATTATCACGCCTGGAATGAAGTCTACGTGGGGGAATGGGTTGCCGTGGATTCCCTTTTGAACCAAGTGCCTGCGGACCCCACCCATGTTCGGCTCATTACGGGAGAGTTAGATCGCCAGGTACTGTTGGTGAGGGCTCTCGGAAGGCTAGGCATCAAAGTCATAGACTATGAATGAAGATTGTACGTTCTACTGATGAACGGGAACTAATGTAGGAGCAAGCTCCCTCCGGGTCGTAGGCCCCGCCAGGCCGGAGGCTGCTTGCGATTCGACTACTGACAACGGACGCTACCTGGAGGGTAGACCATGATTCTCTTGGAAGAACTTACAAAACGCTTCAAACAAGTCACTGCGGTGGACAACGTGAGCTTGATGGTGGCGCCCGGAGAGATTTATGGTTTTCTCGGGCCCAACGGAGCCGGTAAAACAACCACCATCAAAATGCTCGCCGGAATCATGCGCCCAACCTCAGGGAGTATCTTTATTGATGGCCTGGATTTGCTGAAACATCCCATCGAAGTGAAGGCACGGGTAGGATTTATTCCGGATCGTCCGTTTCTGTACGAAAAACTCACAGGGTTAGAATTCATGTCCTTCATAGCCAATCTGTACGGATTCAATGGGGCGGGACGAGAAAAGAGGATCCAGCAGTTTCTCGAACTCTTCGAACTGGCAGAATGGGCCAAGGAACTGGTGGGTAGCTATTCCCATGGTATGAAACAACGGTTAATCATGAGTGCTGCCTTGCTGCATCAACCCAGGGTTTTCATTGTGGATGAACCTCTTGTGGGCTTGGATCCCAAGGGGGCTCGGCTCATCAAAAGAATCTTCACGAGATTGAAACGGAGCGGTCTCACCGTGTTCATGTCCACCCATACCCTTGAAGTTGCGGAAGAACTTTGCGATCGCATCGGCATCATCCAAAAGGGAGAACTCCTTGCAGAGGGTACCGTCACTGAGCTGAGGGACCTGGCTGGCCAGGAAGATTCACGCTTGGAGTCTATATTCTTGCATCTGACCGGCGCTGAGACCGAAAGCACTGAAGATATTGGTTTTATTAACCAAGAGAATTGAGGAATTGGGAAATTAAGGAATTAAAGATAGCTGAGTGGTACTGCATTTAATTCCTGAATTCCTAAATCCCTCAATAGGTTTGGGCTATGAAGGTATTGACTTTGCTTGCCCCACGCTGGTGGGGTTTCAAAAACGGCTTATTCTTTGGCGGCCGCCGATCCCTTATCAAAGCAGGTTCCTTGTTGGCCCTGGCTGTTGGCTTCTGGGTCGGAATATATGTGATTTTCTACCGGGTGCTCCGCTATTTTCAGGCAGTGGAAGAATTTGGCGACCTGCTGGCCTACAAGCTTCTCACCATGGTGTATCTTACCTTTTTCGGGTTGTTGATCTTCAGTAACGTACTGGTAGCTCTCAATACGTTTTTTCTTTCGCAGGATTTAGAAATAATTCACGCTACCCCGGTTTCCATAGGAGAGATTTTTGCAGCTCGTTTTCTGGATACGTTAGTTGAGAGTTCATGGATGGTACTGCTTTTTGGCATTCCCATCTTCACAGCTTACGGCCTTGTCTACCAGGCGTCCTTTGTCTATTATCTCGGTCTTGTCAGTGTGATTGTTCCCTACCTGATCCTGGCAGCAGCTCTGGGGATAACCCTCACCATGATCTTGGTGCAGGTCTTTCCAGCCCAACGCAGCCGGGATATACTTTTTCTTCTTTCCCTTTTGGTGATCATTCTCCTTTTCTTTCTCTTCCGGTTTACGCGACCGGAAAGGTTGGTGGATCCAGACGCTTTCGCCAGTGTGATCACTTATTTTCGAGCGCTCAGTGCTCCGGCTTCACCTTATCTGCCCAGCAGTTGGGCAAGTGAGGCGATTTGGCCCCTTCTGAGACCTTCATCCATTTCCAGTGGTTTTTACCAGGGATTTTTGTGGGTGAACGGGTTGGCCAGTTTGGTGGTGTGTACCTTTGTGGCGATTTGGGTTTACCCGGAGGGCTGGTCCAAGTCCCAAGAAAGCGGACGTCTGTTGGCTGGCAGATTTCTGGGCCTGGTTCCCAAGCGACTCAGGCCCAGAACATCGCGTCGCTCCCAGACTCTGAGTCTCATGGGCAAAGACCTGAAGTTCTTCTTCCGCGACAATACCCAGTGGTCACAGCTACTCCTGATCTTAGCTCTTATTGTGCTCTATCTTTACAATTACAGCGTTTTGCCTCTGGACGGTGTTAAGGTGCCCACTTTTTATTTGCAAAATCTCATCGCCTTTCTGAATGTTGGTCTGGCCGGATTTGTCCTGGCCTCTATCGGCGTACGTTTCGTATTTACGGCGGTGAGCGGAGAAGGCTTTTCATTCTGGATTATGCAAAGTGCTCCGTTGAGTATGAGGCGGTTACTGTGGAGCAAGTTCCTTTTTTATCTTGCGCCTTTGCTGCTCCTTGGTCTGATCCTGACCATCGCCACCAACGAATTGCTACAAGTGAGCGCTCTGATGCGGTGGCTGGCACCCATCACCATTTTCTCCATGGTTTTTGGCATCACCGCTCTTGGAGTAGGGATGGGCGCTGTCTTCCCAAACTTCAAGGCCGAGAACGTAACCCAAGTTGCCACAGGTTTTGGCGGCCTGCTCTACATGATCCTGGCTATGGGCTTCATAGCAATGGTGGTTGTTCTGGAAGCGGGGCCTGTCTACATCCTGCTCATGGCCCAGGCCCGCCACCATTCCCTCAGCTTTTTCCAATGGTTGTATGTCGGCGGCTCCATCTTTCTTATGGTGCTAGTGAATATTGCTGCTGTCTGGCTGCCGATGCGATATGGTATTCGGAAGTTAGCTGCCTACGAAGGGTAAAAGTGATTCCCAGTCCATTCTCTCTGTAGGAGTAAGCTCCCTCTCTCTGAGCTGGAGGCTCTCCGAGCCGGAAGCCGGGTCGTAGGCCCCTCCGGGCCGGAGGCTGCTTGCGATCACAAAGAATGATGAGAGGTAACCCATGCAAGAAATAAGATATCGCCCCATTGGCGTCATTCATTCACCCTTCAAAGAGACAAAAGGGATGCCTATTCAGCCTGCTGGAGCCCGGGGAGTGGCCGGCACCGTAGAGGTAATCCCTGAGTGTGGTGATGGTTTGAAAGATCTAGACGGGTTTTCGCATATTTTTCTTCTCTATCATTTCCATCTCTCCCAAGGATACTCGCTGATGGTGAAGCCCTATTTGGATGATTCTCTGCGAGGAGTCTTCGCCACCAGAGCGCCCAGACGACCCAACGCTATAGGAATCTCGGTTGTACGGCTTGTGGGAATCGAGGGGTGCACACTTCACATCGAGGACGTAGACATTGCCGACTCCACCCCCTTGCTGGATATCAAGCCATACGTGCCGGAATTTGACTCGACAGAGGTGGAACGAACAGGTTGGCTCGCCGGCAAGGCAGAGAGAGTAGCGGCAGCGGAGGCGGATGAAAGATTCAAATAATGTCCGTTGTCCGTCGTCAATTCTACCATTTTTTATTATTCATTTACTTGAAAGCTATAATTTGGCAGGATAGTGTCCTCCATAATTTTAGACATTTTAGGCACTTTAGCTCACTTTAGGCATTTTCTTTCATTTTAGGCATTCAGGTTAACGGACAACGGACATAGGCGGAGCGTACAGTGACAAGTATCTTCCGAACTCTTTCCTTAGTTTTTGTAGCGGGATGTGTGGGGGGAGTGTTAAATAGTCTCGTCGTTTGGAACTTTGGCAACCTGGGAGTCAATGCGGCCCTGGGAGTCAAGATTGCCCCTCAACTGACCCCTGCCTGGCTTTACCCCCGCATTGTCTGGGGTGGAATATGGGGGTTTCTGTTTTTGCTGCCTATACTGCGCCGCTCAGTGATAAGTCGTGGTCTTTTATACAGCCTGGGGCCCTCCCTGGTAATGTTCTTCATCGTTTTTCCAATGAAGGCCAATAAGGGTATGTTCGGTCTTGCCCTGGGAGATATGACTCCTGTGCTCGTGCTCTTCTTTAACGCCATTTGGGGTGTGGCTGCCTCCCTCTGGCTGAGGTTTAGCAGGTAGGGGAGGGCACTAGCGTGCCTGAGGAGTA
>JAUWKY010000298.1 GCA_030613915.1 Syntrophobacterales bacterium | reverse complement strand
GCTCAGCCAATCCAGTTCCTCCCCAAACAACGTTATTAGTTATACGTTAACCGCCCAACAGCCAGTCCAGTAAGGCACGTTGGAGATGCAAGCGGTTTTCGGCCTGGTCAAATATCACCGAGTTCGGGCCATCCATCACTTCATCAGCGATTTCCTCGCCCCGGTGTGCTGGCAGACAGTGCATGACAATTACCTCCGACTTCGCCTCCCGCACCAGGTCTGCATTAATTTGGTAATTCTGAAAAGCCGCCAACCGCTCCTGGCGTTCCTCTTCCTGCCCCATACTGGTCCAGACGTCGGTATTGATAACGTCTGCATTTCTTACTGCCTGCACGGGATCGTGACCAAAATGAATCCGGTCTCCGGCCAATTCCTGCCCTCGTTGCAAGATCTCCTTTTTTGGCTCATACCCCGCTGGACAGGCCAGGGATAGGTGGAAGTCCAAGCGAGCAGCGGCATTGATCCATGAGTGGGCCACGTTGTTGCCATCACCCACCCAGGCCACATGCAGTGCCCGAAGGTCGCTTTTCCTCTCTCTGATGGTCAATATATCGCCCAAAACCTGACAGGGATGATAGAGGTCGGTAAGGCCGTTAATAATGGGAATCTCAGCGTGTCTTGCCAGTTCCTGCAAATTGTCGTCATCATGGGTGCGAACAACAAGACCATCAATGTAACGGGAGAGAACCAGAGCAGTGTCCTGCAGAGACTCATCCCGAGAGAGCTGGGTTTCCTTCGAACTCATAAAAACTACCTGGCCGCCCAGTTGATACATTGCTACCTCAAAAGAGACTCTGGTGCGGGTGGATGGCTTGTCAAAAAGAAGCCCCAGGGTTTTCCCCGCAAGTGTTGGTTTCAGTTCGCCCTTTTTCCACTGCTCTTTGAGGAGGGATGCCCGCGCCAACAGAGTATCAATCTCTTCAACGCTCAAGTCCAAGATGGTTATAAGATTTTTTTTCATGGCTGCCTGTTCCAGCTCGCAAAGCGCACAGCGCCAAACTATCCAGAGTTCTTATATCTGGGCGAAGACCGCGTCCAGGGTCTCGATCAGCCGGTCTACTTCCTCGGATGTCACTATCAATGGCGGTAGAAAACGAAGAACCTTCTCGGCAGTACAGTTGATCAGAACACCCCGCTCCTGACATTGGATTACAATCTCACCACCGGGAAAATCGAGTTCCATGCCAAGTATAAGGCCACGGCCTCGCACTTCTCGAACAAAAGAATACTTTTGGTGCAGGGAAAGCAGCTGCTCCCTAAAGTAGTCTCCCACAACCTGGACCCTGTCCAAAAAACTCTGCCGGCTGATTTGCCGGAGAACCTCAATTGCCACCGCTGTGACCAGGGGTGTACCCCCAAAAGTGCTGGCATGGCTGCCGGGAGTGAATGCTTCCGCCACCTCACTGCTGGCAAGCATGGCGCCTATTGGAACTCCATTTGCCAGGGCTTTGGCCAGAGTCATGATGTCCGGGGCCACACCCTCATGCTGGTGGGAGAAAAGTCTCCCGGTTCTCCCCATTCCCACCTGAATCTCGTCGTAGATCAGGAGCAAATCGTGCTTGGAACAGAGCTGCCGCAGGCCGGCCAGGTAATTTGCCTTCGGTATGCGAACCCCGCCCTCTCCCTGAATGGGCTCCACCAGAACCGCACATATCGTTTCGTCAATAGCCTCGGCCACCGCATCCAAATCATCGAAATCCACATAGCGAAACCCATCCACCAAGGGTTCAAAGCCCTCCTGCACCTTGAGCTGCCCGGTGGCGGAGAGGGTGGCCAGGGTGCGCCCGTGAAATGAATCCTTCATGGTAATAATACCGTAGCGCCCGAGGCCATACCTCTGCCGCGAGTATTTGCGCGCCAGCTTGATGGCTGCTTCGTTGGCCTCGGCCCCGCTGTTGCCGAAAAAAACCTTGTCGGCAAAGCAAACACTGGTTAGATCACCGGCCAATTTCGCCTGGGGCTCAGTGTAGTAGAGGTTCGAAACATGCACCAGCTGCTGAGCCTGCTCATACAAAACCCTGGCAAGCTCAGGGGGACAGTGACCCAGATTGCAAACCGCGATTCCGGCCACAAAATCCAGATACTGGCGACCTTCCTGATCCCACAGGTTGCAGCCACTGCCGCTGAGAATCGCCAGATTGAAGCGATTGTAAGTCTGGCAGATGTGAGCCCGGGACTCCTGCATGAGATCTTGTGTGTCCATGGGTTCCTTCGAATCCCGCATAACGCATGGCGTCAATTGGTTGATTGGTCGAATCGTTCAAGCCGTAGAAATCGTTCAAATCGTAGAAGCCGTAGAAGCCGTCTATCACAGAGGTCAGCTTTACCCCTGACCTCTGATGTCTGATCTCTGACTTCTCATTTCTGCCTCCTGCCTACTTCCCAACGATCTCCGTACCAATGCCTCGATCCATAAAAATCTCGAGAAGTACGGCATGTTCTACCCTGCCGTCAATTATGTGAGCCTTGTCCACCCCTCCGTTCACAGCCTCAATGGCATAGCGTACCTTGGGAATCATGCCTCCAGTAAGGGTTCCCTCTTTAATAAGCTCGGCAGCCTGAGTTGTGTCCAAACTTGAGATGAGCTTGCCGTCAGAATCCAACACTCCCGGAACGTCGGTGAGCAAGATCAGCTTGGTAGCATTGAGGGCCGAGGCGAGCTTGCCGGCGACAAGGTCGGCATTGATGTTGTAGGTCTCGCCTTGAGCCCCCACACCGACCGGAGCGATCACTGGAATGAACCGGCTCGCCTCCAGGGTCTGAATTACTTCAGCGTGAATGGTCTCCACCTTACCTACCATTCCCAGATCGATAAGCTCCGGGGGTTTATCCCCCTCCTGATCACTATAGAGTTCTAGCTTGCTGGCCTGGATCAAACGGCCATCTTTACCGCTGAGTCCAACGGCCTGGCCTCCGTGCTGGTTGATGAGAACCACAATTTCCTTATTGACCTTGCCAACCAGCACCATTTCCACCACGTCCATGGTTTCCCGGTCGGTGACTCTCATGCCCTCGCGAAAGTCGGACTTCTTGCCTAGTCGCTCCAGGGTTTGCCCTATCTGCGGCCCGCCGCCATGAACCACCACCGGATTGATACCGGCGTACTTGAGCAAAACGATGTCCTGGGCGAAACTGTCCTTGAGGCGCTCGTCCCCCATGGCATGGCCACCGTACTTGATGACAATGGTTCTCTGGAAAAACTCCCGCATCCAAGGCAGCGCTTCTATGAGCACGTTCGCTTTTTCGATCAGTTTTTTCATGGTCTCATAAGCTTTCAGCGGTCAGCGATCAGCTTTCAGCAACAACAAAGATTTAGAAAAAAGACCCTACATTCGTCAAAAGAAGATTCATATATAATTTCTAACCTTTTCCTTATTTTGCTGATAGCTGATGGCTGAGAGCCAATCACAAA
>JAUWKY010000169.1 GCA_030613915.1 Syntrophobacterales bacterium | reverse complement strand
CTTGTGGCCGCCATGTTGGCGGCGAGCAACAAGATTCACGTGTTGCGAGCTCCCACCCGCGGCGGCGTTGCCACTGCTCTTAATGAAGTGGCCAAGCAGTCAGGGGTCGGCATTCGGTTGGAAGAGTCCAATCTGCCGGTGCGGCCGGAGGTGAACGCAGCCTGCGAGATGCTGGGACTGGATCCATTGTATGTGGCTAATGAGGGAAAGGCGCTTGTTTTTGTGGCGCCAGAGGACGCTGAGTTGGCCTTAAACGCCATGCGCCAGCATCCCTTGGGTGAGGAAGCTTGCGTCATAGGTGAAGTTGTCTCTGAGCACCCAGAGAGGGTGGTTCTCCAAACCGGAATAGGTGGCCGCCGCATCGTGGATATGCTCAGCGGTGAGCAACTGCCAAGAATATGCTGAGAACCTAGAAGTGGGCAGATACCGGATTCGTCAACTTATTCCTCTTCCAGGGCCAATTCGATTAGCCGGTCAAGCAGTTCGGAAAAACTAATTCCTGCCGCTGCCGCCGCCTGGGGATAAAGGCTGGTGGCGGTCATGCCAGGAATGGTATTGGTTTCCAGAACGTAGGCTTCATTATCACTGACAATCATGTCGGTACGGCTGTAGCCCCGACATCTCAGGATCTGGTGGGCTCGCACTGCGTAGTCCTGGGCCTTCTTGGTCAACTCTTCGTTGAGACGAGCAGGACAGATTTCTTCCGTAGCCCCGGGTTTGTACTTCGCCTCATAGTCGAAAAAGCCATATTGGTCGCCGGGGATAATCTCAACCAATGGCAGGGGTTCCGGATTCAGGTTGCCGAGAACCGCGCCGGTGATCTCGGTACCGGCAATGTATTTCTCCACCAGGACAAGTCGGTCATACTGGCCAGCCAAGTCTAACGCTGCCTGGAAGTGGCCGGCATCATCGACCATACTGAGCCCTATGCTTGAGCCCTCATGTTCAGGCTTTACCACCACCGGGAAACCTAAAGCGTCCTGGACCTTGTTTTGGGCATCAGGGTCGGAGCGATCCAGGATCAGGTGGGGTGATACCGGCAGGCCGGCATACTCATACAAACGTTTGGATTGGATTTTGTTGATGCCAATAGCACTGCCAAGAACGCCACTGCCGTGATAGGGGATATCCAGAAGTTCAAGTAGTCCTTGGATAGTGCCGTCTTCGCCGTATCGACCGTGGAGGATGATCAAAGCAACATCGATCTCCTCAGCTTCTGCCATCAGTCGAGCCAGGTCGTCTCTGGGGTCATAGCGGCGGATGTGATACTTCTCCTTTTCCAAAGCTTGATAAACTTGTTCACCGCTTTTGAGGGATACCTCACGCTCGGCGGAGCGCCCACCGCTGAGCAATGCCACAGTTAGTTTATCCATGGTTGCTCTCCTGTTCCTGCAGGTCATCCTGCATTAATTATAGTTGTTAATGGTAAGGTCTTGATAATATAAGCTCTACTCGCTCGATGGACCGCACTGTTGATATATCGTCAATCTGGATGGTGGACTGAAATGTCTTAAGTATATTGGCAAAATCTGATTTTGAATTCAACGAGCAAATGGAGGCTGGTGAGAAAAAAAAGTGAAGGGGCAAAAAAGGAGGAAATAGGAGAAATCAGAAGATCATCAATGTTGATAACGGAAAAATTCGAAAAAATCCAGGCGTAAACCCTTGAATATCAGCAGTATTTTGACAAAAACGGAAAAAATTCCTATTCTCGCACCTTTATCAGGACATACTCGAGCAAGCTCCGGAAATCTTGGTGAAATTTAGTTGTTAACAACTGAGGCCCGTTTAGAGTAAAATGCGGTTATATGGAGTTTGACATTGGAATGCGGATGGATTACAAAACTACGCCATGTGCTGGTACGTCTCCGTATCTCAGCCGGAACAAGGAACAAATAATCTAACTGCTGCCTTTCCAACCAAGTCGAAATCGATAATTCCAATAGTTCCGGAGACGCACCTTATAATGGTCGAAGCATTTCTCTGGTTTTCCGCTCCCGACTGAACCAACCGGACGGAACCCGAACAACGAAAAGAGGTAAGACTATTTTAAATCATAGTGCGGACGAGGCGCAAGAGGGCTCCTATTTCCGTGACATTGCTCCCCGTAAGTCTGAAGTGCTTTTTCGTCCCTGAGACCGCTGGGTTGACCACAGACCGCGGTAGATAGCTATAGAGGTGTTTGCATGGAGGATATCTGGAGACGGACGAAGGACGATTTGCAAGATATAATCTCCAGTAACTGTTTTAAGATGTGGATTGATCCCATTGAACTGGTGATCTCTCGCGAAGGTAAGATTTCTTTAGCTTGTCCCAATCGGTTTTTTCTCAACTGGGTCCGGGAGAACTACTTCCCTGAAATCAAGAGAAATTGGGAACGGCATGGTGGTACTGCTGAGGAGATCCATCTTCGATTGGCCGCCGCACCTCGCAGATCACCACAGGACAAGGAAGATTCCAGCCAGTTGCCGCTACCCCTCCCTCCGCAAGAGAACGGACACATGTGCCGTCTGAATCGGAGATTCACCTTTGATCAATTCGTGGTGGGCTCTGGGAACAGCTTTGCGTTCTCTGCGTCCTTGGCCCTCGCCAATGGTGATAGCGGCCTGGGTAGTTCCCTCTATTTGTTGGCAGATACTGGGTTGGGCAAGAGTCATCTTTCGCATGCTATTGGCAACCATATCCTTACCCATAATAGTGGTACTCGCGTTTGCTACCTCACTGCTGAGGAGTTCACCAATGAGATGGTTGGCGCCATCAAACAGCGTCGCATGGAAGGATTCAAGGAAAGATATCGCAATAATTGTGATGTCCTACTCTTAGAGGAAATACAATTTCTCAGTGGCAAAGAAAAGACACAGGCGGAACTAGCTTACACTCTCGATGCCCTCAGCCGTGTGAATAAGCGGGTCATATTCACCGGGACCCAATTTCCGAGAGATATCCCGAAGCTGAAGAGCAAGCTCCAATCTCGATTGACCGCTGGCATGGTCACCCACATCGAACCCCCGGATTTTCAAACGAGACTCAAGATTCTTGAAAAGAAGGCGGACAACGAGGGGATTCTGCTTCCGTCGGACGTGGCCGAAATATTGGCCACCCATATCACTCGCGATGTGCGACAGTTGGAGAGTTGTGTCATTGGTATCGTCGCCAAGTCTTCGCTTTTGGAAAAACCTATCGACCTCAGACTGGCACACGAGGTCCTGGAAACGGTTTGCGACAGCCGGGAGGCCATAAATATAGAACAAGTGCAACAAGTTGTCTGTCAATACTTCAAGGTTTCGGTTGAAGCCCTGAAGTCAAATTCACGCAAGAAAGGCGTGGTCTATCCACGTAATCTGGGCATGTACTTCTGTCGCAAGTACACCGACGAGACTTTAGAATGCATTGGTCGGGCCTTCAATCGGTCCCACGCCACGGTGATTCATGCTGTGGATAACATCTCCCGGCAAATTCAACAAAAGAGCGGTGTGCGTAGCCAGGTTGAGTTCCTCGGGCAGCAGCTCGAAAATCCTTCCTCTAGCACTTCCCGCTATGCGACCTAATATAGGACAGTCCTAGTCCGCATTATTCACCAAATGGTTACTGCGATCATAGAGATGACCGTCCTTTTCTCCGGGCTAAAGATCTGCTGGGGAGAGTAACAGGCTGACACCATTTACGGTCTCAGAGGTATATGGCTCTCTTGCGACTGGCTCTAGACCAGTTGCGAGAGAGAAAGCACGTTCCGGCGGAACCTTGGGGTAGCAGGCCAACTCCAGCCGCAGGTAACGGGTAGGTTTCTCTGGAACTGGCCAGTGCTCTTGGAATGCATCAGCAGCTTTCTGAACAAGTTGCTGTAATTCCTGCCACAGCTCTTCTTTCACTGTTTCCTGTTGCAAGCGGTTCACTGCGACAGTAACAGACTCCCGCCACTTATCCATAAAGGACTCGCGACTTACTGATTGTCTGAATTCCACAATCTCTTCCAGAGAAAGCTGTTGCGGATCAGGGAGGACTGATAAACATTGTTGTTCAGGACCCATTACTGGCATTCCTTCGGCGACAGCGGATAACTGAGACGGCAGTCGTTCTGTAATTTCAGCCAGAACTTCTGCACTGGTGGTAAGAGGCAGAAGGGGACCGGCTTGCTCCTGGGAGCAATAGAGGCGAGTCCAGGCCCGGAGTCTTTCATACGCATATTGAGTTCTTGGGGTATCTGATTCCTCCAGCAAAGGCGATCTCATGGCCACACCGTCACTCTCTTCATCTGTAGCAATTCCCGCCTCCTCATGGAGCTTCGCTTCCAGTCCACGGATTCGCTCCATGTGCAGACCCAGCTCGAGATGGTCATGGTCCAGTTGATGCGCAAGGAGCAGGAAGACTCCATCGTTGACTAACTCAGCCACTTCTGGAGCCAGCCGGGGGTGAGCCTGTCTGATTTTGGCAACCAGACCAGTTCTCGAATCTTCAAAATCTTCCTGAAGAGCAAAGGTCCTCAGCAACTGAAGCAGGCCGCCATTTTGATGGACGCTGCCAAGTTGCTGATAGGTTTGGTGTGCTTGTCCGATGGTTTCTAAGAGGGAGGTTTCAGTTACAGGCTGAAACGGCTGCACCATTTGAGAGGAGCGCAGCAGGTCGGGCAGGCCAGGCTCGAAATCAGGAAAAATCTGAAGTAAGTGAATAGTGTCGAAGTAGAAAATCAACCGTTTTAAATCGTTTTCCTCCAAGAAGGTATAGGGGAAATAGGTTGCGTTCAATTCAAGAGACTGTGTTTTCATGGTTGTCCTTTTACCTTATTCATCAAAAATGAACAATGATAAATGCGAAATGCCAAATCATAAATGACCAATGATCAACCAACTCGTGATCATTCACCGAGAAAAAGACTTGCAGGCAAGGAGGGTAGCAACCCACGTTGGTGGGCGAGCTCCAACAGTCTTCTGATAGCCAGACTTCCCTCCTCACCAAGTTCCAGAGAATAGTCATTCACATAGAGGTCGATGTGCTGGCGGATGACGGAATCGTCCATCTCCTGGGCGTGCATTTTGATATAGGGCCATACCTTTTCTGGATTTTTTCGGGCGAAAAGAAGACTGCGGCGAATACCGTCGTCTACAGCCTCTGCAACATCGGGCCCAAGGTCTCGTCGAACAAGAATTGCCCCCAGAGGCACGGGCAGATTTTGGGTCTCTTCCCACCAAGCGCCGAGATCCAGTACGGCATGAAGTCCATAGTTGGGATAGGTGAAACGGCCTTCATGAATGATCACACCAGCGGCAAACTCGCCCTGCTGCAAGCTGGGCATGATATTCTCGTAGGACATGGGTCGTAATCGGGAAAAACCTTCCCCGTAGAGCTGGAGCAGCAGGTTGGCAGTAGTTAGCTTGCCTGGAATAGCGATGGCCTCGTGGCGGAGGCTATCCATGTTTCTGGGTTCGCGAGCGACCACCAGGGGACCACAACCCCTACCCAGGGCGGCCCCGGTGTGAAGTAAAGCATAGTCTTCTGCCACCAGTCCGAAGGCGTGGACCGAAATCTTGGTGAAGTCTAGGATACCGTCCCTGGCAAGGTTATTCAGGGTCTCCACATCTTGGTGGATGATCTCCAAAGTGCAGTTGGCAACATCAAGTTTGCCGGTGGCCAGTGCCCCGAAAATAAAGGTGTCGTTGGGACAAGGGGAGAATCCAAGTCTAAAGGTATTCATGGAAGTACTACCTAAAATGTCTAAATAGAAAATACCTAAAATGAGCTAAAGTGTACTAAGATCTGAAATCCCAAACCCCAAGCACCAAATTACAAATAAATCTCAAATTCCAATAATCATTTACCCAAACATATTTGGGGTTCTCTTTTTTTAAGATGATATGGAGGTTTGGAATTTTGAATTTCGTTCATTGTTATTTGTTTGTTATTTGGGTTTT
>JAUWKY010000055.1 GCA_030613915.1 Syntrophobacterales bacterium | reverse complement strand
AAAGAGGTGAAACAGCCGTTGATTTCTATCAAAGCGTTTAATCCGCATGGTCACCCTCATTTTCCATATTTTCTTTATCTCTCTCCTTTTTAGCCTTGCTGTGTACCTCGTTTAATTTCGAACGATAGATTGGGATTCTGTCACGGACGAATCTACTAGATTTGGACATCATTTCCCCAAACACCTCTTTAGGGTTAACTAACTCCCGCAAGCCCACCATAAAACTATGGGGAACAAAGAAGGCCAGCGTCCCGAGAAATAGCAATAACATCCCCCAGTAAGTATAAAACAAGGTGGGGAAGCTCTCCCTGGTTGTCAGCGATTGTGCAGAAGGTTCATGAACAACATAGGTGGCAAAAGAGACACTGGCTCCTTCGTGGCACTTGGCGCATATGTAGGCGTGCCGCCGGGAAGAGTTCATCGCAGAGTAGTAGTGGTTGATGCCGGCGATGGGTTCCGGACCGTGACACTGGCGGCAGGTAAGCCTGGCCCGGCGTGTGTGAATGTCCAGGGCCCCACGAGGGTGGCATTTGATGCAGGTGAGCCGCCTGTAGAACCGGAGTCCCTGGTGCGAGTCGGCCAGATATGTTCTGCGGCGAACGGGCGCGGCCGTTGGAGCTAAGGTGAGCACTCCTTCGCGGAGGACCTGCCCTCCCGTAGTAGGCCCATAAGGGCGGGGGCTGGCTTCGTGCTGTTCATAGTAGCCGGTGCTCATCTCCTTCTGGCGATACTGATAGATTGGCGAGGTGACCTCTTCCTGGGCCCAGGCCGTTCCGGGAAGAATGGTCACAAATACGGCAAGCGCGATTATGAGCCCGAGCGCGCCCCCCAAAGAGGACCGAAGGGGCCTAGTTGATGGATTAACTTTGATTGTTGAACGCATAATTCAGCTGCTAGGGATAGTTATCCTCAACAATTTCGGGGTAAATGTCTGCCTCTACCCTAGATTCCCGCCTGCGCGGGAATGGCAAACGCCTGCAGACCAGCGTCATTCCCGCGAAAGCGGGAATCTAGATGAGATCTATCATTTGAGCATACTAAAACTGAATTATTGTACAGTCTCAAATCTTTAAGGTTTTGAGACATTTAATATTTAAATTTCGAATTTGTTTCGATTTTCGATATTCGGATTTCGGATTTAAGCCAGCTCCGTGGTGAATCTTCTATCAGGCCTTCTCACACCTATTCCCCCGCCGTGGGCGGGGTGAGCAAAGCGAACTAACTTCTCTCTACCGGTACGTACGATGGACTCCCAGCAGGCTCTTTTTGGACAGGCCATCGAACGTCTGTTGCAAGGTCGCCAGATCAGCGTCTTTGTGCTTGTGGCAGACCACACACGAGTTGGGATTCTCGGGGTTTGCCAAAGTGACTTTAGGCAACAGGGCGATGAAGGCATGGGAGTGCAGGTCCCCGGATACGGCGCTCTTGGCGATTCTGGGCATGTGGCAACCGATGCAGTTGGCGAACGAGTGGATGGAATGAGCCATGTTGGGGTTAATCACCTGGTGGCAGATCAGACACTGCTGAGAACCGGACCCCTTGGTCTGGAATTGAGGCGGGGCCACGCCCAGCTGGTGGACGTAGTGGCAGGAGGTGCAGGTGACGCCTTCCCTGGCGTGCAGGGACTTCTGCCAGTCCATGAATTGCATGTGGTGTCCTTTAGCGAGCTCGTTGGGGTACATGTATGCGCCGTCGCCGTCGGCGTAGGAGGATAATTTATAATACGGTCCCAGAGCTTGGCCGGCCACGTGCTCCACCGGCCAGGCGACGCCCTTTACCTTGGTCGATTCGCCGCGGCTGTGGCAGGAGCCGCAGATCTGGGTCCTGATGCCAGTAGATAACTTGGACGGGTTGACGATGGTCAAGCGTTTGTCAAAGAGGGCCGTCTTGGGCAAAGCGGCGTGGTGGGAGCCGGGGCCGTGACAGGCCTCGCAGCCGACCCTAGCTTCAGCGAAGGTGTTCTTCTCCAGATCCAGGCCCATGACGTGACAGCCGCCGCATTTCTCGGCCCAGGGGCGCTGGTCCCAGTCATCCTCATGGTAACTGACCCAGGTGTCGTCCCAGGTGTTGTACTGCAGGGGAGCGATATAGAGGGTCCCGTTTTTTTCGACCAGGTACTGCTGCTTCCACTGGATGCCGATGGTGTACTTTATCTCCTCGAGTTTAGGGATGTAGATCTCCTCCAGCGGCACCTTCAGGTTTTTTTCCTGCTTCTTCAGATCACGCCGGATGACCTCGGGATCGATGTTCGCGATCACGGCGTCCCGATTCTCGGCCACGTCTTGAATCGTGCGGCTGTGGAGGGTCGTCCTCCAGGAGTCATAATGCTCAAGGTGACAGAGTTTGCACTGATCGGAGCCCACGAAGGCCTTCGGCTTGGACAAGACTTCCTTTACATCGATTTCGGGCTTGCCGCGGCCGCAGCCGACCAGCGCGGCAGCCAGAAACACCGTCAAAGCAAGTTTGACCCATCCACTGGTTTTCATTTTAGATCCTTTCTCCATTAGTGCGACGTTTGGGCTATTCTGTTCATGATCTCTTGGTTTATGGTGTTCGCCCATTCGCCGGTTGCCCCGTAATGCTAGCAAAGCTCTTGAAACCGCCGGGAGCCGAAACCCAAAACCTGAAAAATCTCGAATGACAACTGTCAAGACAGCACTGTTTTAAGGGCAGCCCGGCTTTCGCTCACTCCTCAACCTCTTGCAACTCCTGCCAATCAAACTCGATGAATCTCTTGGTCAGCCCGGCCAACTCCCGGTAAAATGACAACTCCGCCGTGGCCATTACCTTGTCGCAGAAGGCAGGTACCCAGCGACTGAGGTGCTCTTCGAGAAACCGCCGCTCCATGTCCAGACAACGGAACGCTTCCTCCTCATCGTCCACGGACCAGGCCTGTTCCTCGTGCCGGGCAAGAGCCTCCATAAACTCGAGCTCCACCGAGATGTGGTCAGGAAGCCCCGTGTACTCGGGGCTGTAGTCAGGCCCTGCAGATTCAATAAATTTTTTGACCTCAGCAGTGGTCTCCCCCCAAAGCATACCGCCCTCGACACCATCTCTCTGGTGGTGCACGGACTCATGGGGGGAGATGTGTCCTCCGGGGCCTAAGAACAGCCCGGCGAACTCCACTGCCAGGTCGTCGAGCAACTCCTCCTCAGGTTTCTGCAGAAAGTCGCTCGTCAATTGGATTCCCAGGTCAGATAAGATCTCTAGAAACTCGGGGGCTCTTAGCTGTTGAAGAAACTCTGAAGTAACCTCTTGACGATAGGCCGTGGCCAGGAGCCCGTATATATTGCTTCTCTGCCTGGCCACGGCCGTTCTTTGCGCTTTTTCCGTCTGAGCCACTCGGACCTGCTGCTTTCGGGTTTACGCTTTGGTCACTGTGACCACCGTGTCCATCCAACGTTGCTGACCGCTGATCGGATCGGAGCTGTTCGGGATGATCCAGTTTGGATGCACGCCGTGTGTCTTCCACCACTTGTGCTTAGAATCCGGATCGTTGCCGCCGGCCAGCGGGGCCTTTTTGCCGGAAGCGTAGCGGCCGTACTCCCAATGCCCGAGGTGGTGCGAGATGGCGACGACGCCCGGCACAATCGCCTCGGTCACCTTGGCAGTGGTGGTAATCTCGCCGACTTCGGACTTGACCTTTATCTTGTTGCCGTTTTTGACCCCCAACCGTTTAGCCGTTACCGGGTTAATCCAGGCCGGGTTGTCATTGTAACACTCGGTCAGCCACTTGCAGTTGGCCGAGCGGGAATGGATATGGACAGCAACCTTGAAGGTGGTCAGAATGAGCTTGTCCGAGCCCATCTTCTCATGCTCGGGAATGGGATAGTAGGTCGGCAGGGGCGAAAAGTTTTTTATCTCCAGCAACTCGGAGTAGAGCTCGAAATAGCCGGATTTGTTAAGCTTATCCGGTTTGAACGCCTTGTAAACCTTGCCGCCTATCTCCTGACCCACGTATCCCTTGTAAGCGTTCTTGGACTTGGTGTAGCCCTTCTCTTTGGCCTCGGCCTCACTCTTGGCCTTGGAGTTGTGCCAGTTCCAATAGACACCAGTGGCTTTATCCAAGACAACCCCGTCTTTCTTGAGGTCGGCTGCTTTGACTTCCTTCTTGTAGCCGTAGTACTCGGGCTTGGCCTTGGGGTCATGGTAGACACCGTGTTTTTTCATGTACTCGAAGCCACCGGCAGCCTTGACAGCGGGGGTCTTCTCGCACGACATTTTGACGAACTCCTCGGCCGAGTTGAAGCCCAGCGGGAAACCCATCCTGTTGGCCAGGTCGCAGACCACGTCCTTGAAGTCACGGCTCTCGCCCAGGGGTTTTACGAAGGGCTGCCGGATGTAGTACTCGGGAATCTGAGCCGGTGACACCATGTCTTCATAGTCCCACCACTCGAGATAGGACGGGTTGGGCAGAATGAGGTCGGCCAGGGCCGCGGATTCGTCATAGTAGGCGTTGACACTGACAGTGAAAGGAATCAGGTTTTCATCTTTCAGGATGTCGATGTTCTCCTGACACTCCCCATTGGCGTAGACCGGGGTGTAGCAGTACCACATGTATATCTCAGGCCTGCCGGCCTTACCGTCCTTGATCATCTTGAGAACCTGGTGATTGGCTCCATGGGACGGGTAGGCGGTGTCGCCCTTGAAGCCCGCGGTGATCTTGAGCCCCTTACCCTTGGGTTTCTTCTTTGGCCCTTTGGGGTACTTCCATTTGGCTCCCACGCCGCGGCAGCGGCCGCCGGGATTGTCGATGTTGCCGGTAATAGCAGCCAGCATCTGCATGGCGCGCTCGGTCTCGGTGCCGTTGTAGTGGGCCACGGCGCCGCGGTAGCTGACGATCACGGCCGGCTTGGTCTTGGCGAACTCAAGGGCCAGGGCCTTGATCTTGGCCGCGGGGACGCCGCTTATCTTTTCCGCCCATTTTGGGGTGTACTTGGCCAATTGTTTCTTCAAGGCGGACACCTTTTTACTTGTGCTGGCGTTGTGGTCTTTGGTGGCCTTGATGAACTTGAAGAACTCTTTGTCGTAAAGGCCCGCGTCCATGATCACCTTGCACATGGCCAGGGCCACCGCCCCGTCAGTGCCCGGCACTATGGGCACCCATTCGCTCGACCTGGCTGCGGTGTTGGACAACCTGACGTCAAAGGTTACCAGCCTCACATTCCTTTCAACCATGGCGTCGACGAGCCTTTGTAACACCGGAATGGAGTTGGTATGTGCTTCCAAGCAATTGCTGCCGAAGTTCAGCACAAAGTTGGTGTTGTCGAAGTCCCAGTTGTCATAATGCTTGCCCCAGGTCAGTTCCTGGCTTGTCCACTTAGCACCCTCACAGATTGAGGTATGGTTGCCGACGGTCTTGGTGCCGTATGCACCCAGAAAGGCGCTCTTGATGATCTTGCTGGATGAGGCTTTCATCCTGCCGTAGTGGAACATGAATTTCTCCGGGTGGCCCTCATCACGCAGCTTTTTCAACCGGGCTGCAAGGTCGGTAAGAGCCTCATCCCAGGAGATTCTTTTCCATTTCCCTTCACCGCGCTTACCGGCGCGTTTCATGGGGTAAAGCACCCTGTCCGGATCGTAAAGCTGGTTAATTCCGGCGGCACCCTTGGCACAGATCTTACCCTTTCCTCTAATGGAACCAGGGTGGCCTTCCAACTTGACCAGCCTGCCGTCCTCCACAAAGCCGATCATGGAATCTCTGGTCACGCAATTCCAGCAGGCTGAAGGGCTCATTTGCCTTTCCTTCCCGGTCTCGGGAGAGAAATCCTTACCACCCTTAGCCAGCTCGATGGAACCGGCCAGGGCCTTGGTCTTGAAGATTCCCCCCGTTGCCAGGATAGCACCGCTGGCTGCACCTAGCTTCATAAGGTTACGGCGAGTTAAAGCTTTCATATTTTCCCCCTACTTTTTCTTGCTTTGGTATGGTAATTGGGTTGTATTTACCCTATGTGACTTGCGAACGCCACGCCTCCGTTTCCTTGTATACCTTTTGTACCGTCTTGGACTTCAACGCACCCTGAGGGTCGATGTAGAAATTCATGGGAACTGTATTTTGACCCGGCAGTATCGTGGTCTTGGCGCTGTTCTCTACCAGTTTAAACTCCTTATTGAGCTTTGCGACCTAGCTGTTGGGATCGTTGAAATCACCGAACACCCTCGACCGGGTGTGACAGATGTTAGATCATGCCGTTTCAACTCCGTTGTCGATGCGATGCTGGCACGAAGAGCATTTGGTAATCCCGTTTTTGGTCTTGTCCTTTCCGGATATCTGGAACTTGTTATACGTACGCGCACCGTAAGGTCATTTATCGATTCACTTGCCGCATCCTATGCAAAGGTGATTCTTATATAGGATCAGGCCGTCAGGGCGCTTGTACGTCGCCCCGTCCCGGTAGCGGATCTTTTTGCCGTCGGGTGTTATAAATTTTTGCCTCTCCTTGGGGTACTCCGGACAGATTTTGACGCAGGGCGGAACCCCGTCTTCTTTGTTGCCTTCGCAGTGATTGCAACGCTGGGGCAGGAATACTTTCTTACTGTTGGGGTACTTGCCCATGACATCGTCATTGACAACAGTCCTCCATTCCCCAAGGGCAACCCCGAACTCCGCCTTGCAGGCCATGGTGCATGCCCTGCAGCCGACACACCTGCGCAGGTCGAAGATCATCGCCCACCTTGGGGCCTGTCCCCTGGCAGCGGCCGCCTCGATGGCAGGGAGCAGACTCCCGGCAGCGGCACCGGCTGTCACCGCTCCTGCCGTCTTGAGCATGTCGCGTCTTGAGATACTAGCTTTCTCACTCATAATTGCCTCCTAGGTTTCTTTGTTCCTTTTTAATATTATTTCTATTCACCCTCTCCGAGTTCATCTAACAAGTCCTCGAAGTTGGTCAGGGCCGCATCTAAAAGCATCATCGAGTACTTCTTGTTGTGCACCCCGTTGCCGAATTGGACGATCTTTAAATCCTCGCGGCCTTGTTTGAGCATCTCCCTGAGTTCGGCAAGTTTCTCCTTGGTAAGCTTGGGCTTGTGCTTGGCCAGAGCTTTCAGGGCCTGTTGTTCTACCTCCTTAGTGTATTTGACCTCTTTGGCCAGTTCGGTCTTCCAGTCCTTGAGCATCTTGTTGTGCTCCTTGGTGTGGCAGCGGACGCAGGCCTTGCCAGAGGCCCTCAATATCTTTAGGCCTTTTTCAGTAGACTTCTCCTCCAGGTGACAGCCCAGACCGTTGGTCCGAGCCTTGAACATGGGATCAGGTGAGCTCGAGACCCCTTCGCGCTTGGGGCCGGCGGCCAAAAGCCGCTGATAGCGGTGGGGGTCGAGATGGCAAGCCGTGCAGGCGTCGAGCATTACCTGATCCTGCAGGGGCTCTTTGACATCAGTTTTGGCCTTAATGTGTTTGATTGGCTGGTGGCAGTCCAAGCAGCGCGCGGTTTTTATGGTCACGTGCTTTTCGTGCATAAGTTTTTTGTTTTCGGCTTCCTTGAGCTGCTTGGCTCGGTCGTGGCAAGCAAGACAGTTCTCTTTTTTTGTTCGGCCGGCACCCAGAACCAAGGCCGTTTTGAGTTCGCCCTTCTCAAAAAAGGCCTCGTATGCAGCCCCTCCCGAGGCCTGGATGAGATCAAAGTGGCAGCCGTTACAGGTGACCTTGGCTTTCTTGAGCATCTCATGGGTGATGGGCTTGTCGCCTGAGGTCTGGATCGGCTTTTCGGGCAGCTTGTGGCAGAGCTCGCATTTGCCCCGGCCTTCGTTGAACTTGACGTTGGTAAAGTGACAGAGATTACAGGTGGCCTTGCTCACCTCGAAGTGTTTCTTCTCGGTGTTGTGCTGGTGGCAGCTGGTGCAGTTGAGCTGCTGGCCCTCGATCTGGTTTTTTTTCTCCAGATGAGGCTGGTGCACGTAAACTACCTTTTCGGTGAACTTGATTTTTTTAGTCTTGAACTCGTCATCCGGTTTGCCGTGACAACTGGCGGTCATGCAGCTGGCATCGGCGATCCTCGGCCTCGTCTGCACCGTGCCGCCGCCCAGCTTAAGGTAGGCGAAGCGCTCCGGCGGTTTCTGGGGAATGTGTTTGCTCTCAGCCGCACCGCCTCCAATGGAGATCTTTCTCGGCTTCCCATCCTTTCTGGGTGGGTAGTGACACTCGAGACAGCCGTATTTATTGTGTTTGTCCTCAGTCCAAGTGTCGTAGCCTTTTTGAAGCACGCTCGGGTAGGTGAGAATGTGGCAGTAGCCGCAAAAGAGCTGAGGCTGTGGGACATCCGGCTGGGGCAGTTCGTTCTGAAGCCGCGGTTTCTGGTCGGCCCCCAAAGCCGAGAAGGCCAGTACCAGGATCGCCACCGCAGCCAGAATGATGATTTTACAGATAGTTTTCTCATTGCGCATGGTGAGGCCCCTCCTCTTTCAAAGGCAGAAACCGCACCCCCAAAGTGTAAGCCAGCAGAAAGGCTGCAATAATCCCGCCGACCAAAAGGACCTCCATGAAGGTCGGTAGATAGGAAGTGAGGGGCTTTTGTATTTTGATGAGCGGGTACACCTGTGAAGCGACGACAAAATCATATCTCTTCACGAAGTAACCGACCAAAACCATGATTGAGGCAACCAGTATGGCGCCTATCTTCCTCCGCCTGGCCGCATAGAGCAGGAGAAATACTGGCAAGATAATCCCTATACCGATCTCGAACAACCAGAAGGCCAGGCTGAACTGCCCGTTTAAGAACAGCATGATCGTCTTGACTTTGGCCGGCTCAAAGAGCCCGTGTGCCATCTTGTAGGTGATAAAGAGAAGCCCAACACTTAGGAGCACAGCCAGTATTCCGGCCATTTCATAGAAAAGATCCTTTAACTTTGCCGGGATCTCTTCTCCCTTGACCTTATAGGTAACTATCCCCAAAGCCAGCAGCCAGGAGAAGCCGCAAAAAGAAGCGCCGAGGAAAAAATCAATCGGGTAAAGGGCACCGTACCAGAACGGTCGGGCCTCGGTATGGGCGAACAAAGAACCTTCGACAGTGTAGGCCAAAAGCCCAAATGTGAAAGCCAGAGTGCCTATAATACGGGCCCATCTCAGATCAGCACCTTCAGAATCCAGCGAGAGGCCCATTCTTTCCAAGGGCAGGAGCCGGTAGATTTTGGCCTCCAACTTCTCCAGGGGTAGGTGTCGGTAGAGATAACCTTTCAACCCCTCCAGGGCCATCAGCCGGTAGGCCTTGGCCTTCAACCCATCGGACTCGGCTGCCGTTTTGGCAAGCTCTGCCCTGGCCAGGAGCCAAAAACACAGCGCTACGAAAACGATGTAAGGAGGATAGAGCGTTCCCATATACCACATGGCTGAAGGGACATAGGGCGTCAAGGCGGTGAAAATCGCT
>JAUWKY010000290.1 GCA_030613915.1 Syntrophobacterales bacterium | reverse complement strand
AGGTAACCACCCAGCAAAAGAGATTCTTCTCCGAAGTGTTGCTGCCACACGCCGGTCTGTTTCTCTCGGAACAAGAGCGGATGGATCTCCTTGACCGGCTGAGTGATGATTCCATTCACCGTCAGGTGCGAGAAAACAAGCGGCTTTTACTGATGCCGATGCAGGGTGCGGTTCAGGAAATGATTCTCAGAGATCCCCTGGGTTTGCGCCACCTATGGCTTTCCCGTTGGTTCTCCCAACGTTCCTTCGCTGGCCTTGACCTGGAGGATGGTTATCTGGTGGATAAGGACCGCCGCCATCTTCTGGTGTTCATACGACCGGAGGAATCAGCGCGAAACATTACCTATACCAAACAGCTCATGGCTGCTGCTTCGACTGCAGCTGAAACCGCCATTCGCAACTGGCGAGACTCCCATCCCGGTATGGCTGCTGCCCCTGTCGTTGCCTTTGCCGGGGGATATCCCATTGCCGTTGAAGACGAGGCCCTCACCCGCAAGGATCTGCAAAGTAGCTTTATCATTTCACTCATCGGAGTCAATCTTCTCTTTTTTCTTGTTTTTCGGCAATTACGTATTCTCTTCCTCATGCTCCTGCCCTTGGCCATGGCTTTAATCTGGACCTTCGGGGTTTTGCAGCTCATTTTCGGCCACGTCAATATTCTCACCGGCGCCTTTGCCGCCGTCCTCCTGGGGCTTGGTATTGACTTCGGCATACACCTCCTCAACATGTACATCGAGGTAGGGCAGAGTGAGGAACAGAGCAGCGGGTTGCGTCCAGCCTTGGCTAAGAGTGGTAGAGCCATTCTCATGGGTGGACTGACTACTGCGGCAGCCTTTTTTGCTTTAGGGGTTTCCTCTTTCCGAGGATTTCAAGAACTGGGCATAATTACCGGCGTTGGCATTCTTGCCTGCCTGGCTGCTATGCTGGTGGTACTCCCCGCCTTGCTTGCTTGGCAGGAAAGTCGTGGTCGGCCGATAGGCTCCTCACGACCTATTCCCAACTTCGGTCTTGACTCTCTGATTACACCTGTGGTGGCGCATCCGCGCCTGGTGGTGGCCATCAGTATTATTCTGTTGATAGTGCTGGGCATTTCAGCTTTTGGTGTCTCATTTCAACAAGACCTCCGAGCCCTAAGGCCACAAAAGTCTGGTCACATGGCCGCAGAAAAACAGATCGAGGCCATTCTAGGTGGAGCGAGCGGGTATCTTCTCCTGGTAATGGAGGGAGATAGCGATGCAGCACTTCTGGATCGAACCTGGCGCCTAGAGAAGGCTTTGGGCCGACGACAGGGTGGAGACCGCTTGTCACACTACCGCAGCATTCTCTCTTACTTGCCGGCACCGGAGAGCCAGCGGCAAGCGCTTGATTTCTTTAACCGCCACGCTGCCGACCTCAATCCGGCTCGGATTGAGGCTACTTTTAAGCAGGCTCTTCAGGAGAACGGTTTCCAATTTCTCCCCGAGTACCTTTCATATTTACGCTGGTTGAGGACACTGGTACGTCCCAAAGGTGAAGTGGATCGAGGGACGTTCGAACAGGCAAACCTCGAACGCTTGCTCGAGCCTTTTTGGGTGGATCATGGCCCGCACCGAAAGTTGTTCACTTTTGTCTATCCGCGGGAAGGTTTATGGCGCCAGAGTGACTTGCAAAATGTAACTTTGGATCTCCATAGAGCCGCAGGCGAAGCGGGCCTCAGCAAGAGTGAGTACCGAGTAGCCGGTTGGCCGGTTTTGACAGGTCATTTGAAAGGACTAGTGTGGCATGACCTTGGCGACTCCCTTGCTATTGCCGGTGTGGCTATTGCTGTGGCACTGCTCCTGGCATTACGAAATCCTTTGACCGCAGCCCTGGCTTCCATTCCCTTGGTGGCTGGGGTGGTGGCCATGTTGGGGATCATGTCATTGCTTTCCCTTTCATTCAACTACGCCAATTTCATTGTGCTGCCGTTGATTGTGGGTATCGGCATTGATGACGGCATCCACATTGTACACCGTTGGCGGGAAGAACCCGGCCAAGACCTCACGGCCGTGCTCAGGCAAATAGGCCGCGCCATTGTGCTTACCTCTCTGACCACCTCCATAGGGTTCGGCTCCCTGATAAGTTCCCATTACCCTGGTTTGCGCAGCATCGGCTGGGTTACCGGACTGGGAATCCTCACCTGTCTGCTTGCCGCCCTCATTCTGCTGCCAGCGGTCTTGGCTTGGAGAGAGGAACGAATTGGGCTAAACTCAGATCGCTAAGTCAAGTTTTGGACATTTAGATTTCGATCATTTAAATTTGTTTCGGATTTCGGTATTCGATATTCGGATTTTATGCGTTATTGTATACATTACGACTACGATTTATTCTTGGCAAAAAATGTGCATGGGCCCCAAGGTGGAAGGATGTGGTCATGAAAGCCGCTTATCTCGGAATCGATGTGGGTTCCATTAGCACCAACCTGGTGCTCGTGGATGACAGTGGTAGAGTGCTGCACAAGAAGTACTTGCGTACCCACGGCCAGCCCATGAAGGCGATGCAAAGTGGTCTGATGGGATTGGCTCACAAAATGAACGGTGAGTTGAGCATCAGCGGTGTTGGCACCACCGGCAGTGGGCGCTATCTGGCCGGCATTCTCATAGGTGCTGATGTTATTAAGAATGAGATTACCGCTCATGCTGTGGCAGCCCTCCATTATGAGCCTAAGACGCATACGGTCATCGAAATTGGCGGGCAGGACTCCAAGAGTATCATCTTGCGAAACGGCATCGTAATCGACTTTGCCATGAACACGGTGGGTGCCGCCGGCACCGGTTCTTTTCTGGACCAGCAGGCATACCGACTAGGAATCCCCATTGAATCTTTTGGTGAATATGCCCTCGAGGCTAGCAAACCAGTAAAGATTGCCAGTCGCTGTACGGTGTTCGCAGAGTCGGACATGATTCACAAACAACAGATGGGCCACAGTGTAGAAGACATCATCGCAGGTCTGTGCGAGGCTTTGGTTCGCAATTATCTGAACAACCTGGTCAAGAGCCAGGAACTCCGCCGACCTATCCTTTTCCAGGGTGGTGTAGCTGCCAATGTCGGCATACAAACTGCCTTCGAGCGAGTTCTGGACAAAGGATTGATCGTCCCACCTGATTATGAGGTGATGGGAGCCATTGGTGCCGCGCTGCTGGCCAAGGAAGTGGTGGCCTCAACCAGACAAACACGCTTCCGCGGTTTTGAGGTTGGAGAGATACCCTATAAACTCAATGGTTTTGAATGCGAGGGTTGCTCCAATGGCTGCGAGGTCATGGAGGTAAAGATGCCAATGGCCCAAGGCCAGGAGCGCTTGGTGCGGTGGGGGGATCGTTGCGGCAAATGGGAAACAGGCGATCTGTAGCCCGGATGTTTCATCCGGGCTAGCTAATGGCAGGAGCTACATGGTAACGGCTAAGCGGTAAAACCCTTGCTGTGGTTAATCAGGTCTACAAAGGCCTCCAACCGAGTTTGCACCCCACCCGGCGAGGTGTGCTCATCGAAAATCAGGGTAAGCACAGGAATGTTGTAATCTCTTGACA
>JAUWKY010000233.1 GCA_030613915.1 Syntrophobacterales bacterium | reverse complement strand
CCTCAGCCCCTTACTACGTTATCGGTCTCGAGCCTGCCCCCAACACCATCAGAGTGGGACGCGAGAGCGACCTCAGACGCAGGGAAATGCTGGTGACAGATGTTAACTGGATTGCCGCATCTCCACCCACCTCACAGTTCCAGGCACTCGTGCCGAGTCGCTCACGCAAGCGGGAGTCACCGGCCTAACTAAAGCCGACTACCGGAGGGACTCTGGTTCGTTTCCTCGAGCCCCAGAAAGCCATTACACCTGGACAGTCTGCGGTCTTCTATAGTGAGGACGAGGTTTTGGGCGGAGGCATCATCGAGCAGGTGCTTTCATGAGCACGGTAGCGCTGGCAACTCTCGGCTTCAAGGTAAATCAGTGCGAATCCGCCTACCTGGAAGAAAAATTGACACAGGCGGATTTTCTGATCCGCCCTTTCACCGCTAAAGCCGACCTTTACTGCATCAACACCTGTGCGGTGACCAGCCGGGCTGCCATGCAGTCACGCCAACTGATCCGGCGTGCGCTTCGTCAAAATCCAGAAGCCGAGGTGGTGGTCATGGGCTGCTATTCCCAGATTGCTGCCGAGGAAATAGCCGCTATCCCGGGAGTTACTTACATACTCGGCACCACTGAAAAGCTGGCATTGTTGGATTATATTGCTCGCCCTGAGCAAGATCAGCCACCATGTGTGCACTTAAATGACGTCCGCACAGCTCCCGCCCCCCAACCTCTCGTTTTCTCCGGTTTTTCTCACAGAACTCGCGCCTTTCTTAAAGTTCAGGACGGCTGCGATGCTTTCTGCTCCTACTGCATTGTTCCTTATGCTCGCGGTCGTAGCCGCAGTATCAACCTGGAGTCCGTTTTAGGCCAGGTGGCGAGATTCCTGGACCGTGGTTATCAGGAGGTCGTACTCACAGGCATCCATTTGGGCCAGTGGGGTTTGGATTTCAAGCCGCGGCAAGACTTGATCGATCTGCTCCGTTCCATTATTGAGCACTGTCCACCGGATCGCCTTCGACTCAGTTCGCTGGAACCTGGTGAGATCACCTCGGATTTGCTCGAACTGATAGCCAATGAGCCCAGTCTCTGCCCGCACCTTCATATTCCACTACAAAGTGGTGATGCCACGATTCTTAGCCGCATGAACCGCCACTATCACCCCGATTTCTACCGGGAGCTTGTGCTGGAAGCCACTCAACGCATTCCCAATCTGGCTGTGGGAGCTGATGTACTGGTAGGCTTTCCCGGCGAGACCGATGAATGCTTCCAGAATAGCTATCGGTTGATCGAATCTCTTCCCATAGCCTACTTGCATGTCTTTCCTTACTCACCCCGCCCCACCACTCCTGCAGCCACCATGAGCGCGCAGGTGTCTCCATCAGTAATTCGTCTGCGCTGTGGGTTGCTGAGAGAACTGGACCAAGCAAAACGGCTGACGTTCTTGCAGCGATTCTTAGGAGAAATGCGGCAGGTTCTGGTGGAGAATAGGCGGGATGAAGCGAGTTCGATGCAGTGTGGATTTACCGACAATTACCTACCAGTGTTGGTCCCGGCTGATTCGGCTCTGGAGAATCAGGTTGTCATGGCACGACTGGATCGACTCGAAGGAACTAAGCTTGTAGCCATTCCCGTCTAGCCAGAGCACAGTGCTGTCCGTTGTCAGTGGTCAGTTGTCAGTTGCATAAAAGGTATTTTCACTTTGCTACGGACGACTGACGATGGCTGTCTTCCGGCCATCTATTCAAATCCTTGATAAACAACCCGCTCCGGTTTACGCGGTGGCACTTTTGGTGTTTCGTCTGGATACCCCATGGGTGTTATCGCCACCAGGGTCATATCTTTCACCCCCAGAAAGCGGCTGATCTCATTGGCAACGGTTACCGGACCTGTCATCCAGCAGGTTCCGAGTCCCTCTGCGTGTGCCACCAGGAGTAGATTCTGAATGGCAGCAGCCACGTTCTGAAAGCTGGTGACATCCTCCATGTTCGCCGGTTCAAAATAAGCACAGACCACAATCGGGGCTTCACCTAGTCGCTTGAAAAATCTGCGGGTGGACTCTATGATCTTGGGCTTTTCTGCATACAGCTGTTGGAGTTGCGGTTCCAGGTACTGAAAACTGGTGGAGGAAATTGATACCAGCTCCTCTTTCCGCTCTCCCGCCAGGACGAAGAATTTCCAATTCTGCCTGTTCATTCCCGAGGGCGCCCACAGAGCGACTTCAAAGATCTTCTCAATGAGATCTTTTGGAACTGGCGTACTCTTGAACTTGCGAACACTCCTTCTCCCTTTGATGGCTTCGTATAGGTCCACGGTCCTTTCCTCCACTCACTGTTAGTGTCTGTGATTGTCTCTCTCAAAAGTAGAACCTCCCATAAATTATCTCGCTTTTCCAGAAAAAAGTGGATTTTATTTTTTGAATGAATTTAACTATAGGCTTCAACCTTTATGGGTAGTCGTGGCCTTAAGACAAAAAGTCAATTATTATTAGCTATCCAATGTCATCTGAGAAAACATTTCCAAGGGAGGAGTGGGATGAAAGACATGCAAATCACTGGTGCAAAAACTAACAACAAGAACCTGCTAGACTGGATTGAGACCACAGCGCATCTCTCCAAGCCGGATAGCATTCATATCTGTGACGGTTCCCAGGAGGAATACGACGACTTGTGTAACCAGATGGTTGAAAGTGGTACGTTTATTCGCCTCAATGAAGAAAAACGTCCCAATAGTTTTCTCTGCCGTTCGGACCCGAAAGATGTGGCAAGAATGGAAAGTCGCACCTTCATATGCCCCACCAATAAGTCTGACGCGGGCCCCACGAATAACTGGGTGCACCCGGACGAAATGAAAGAAAAATTGCATGCTCTCTTTGACAGCTGCATGCGGGGGCGCACCATGTATGTTATTCCCTTTAGCATGGGACCTCTCGGTTCTCACATAGCCCACATTGGCGTCGAGATTACTGATTCACCCTATGTGGTAGTGAATATGCGGATTATGACCAGAATGGGCCAGGCGGTTCTGGATGTTCTGGGAGATGAGGGAGCCTTTGTACGTTGTCTGCATTCGGTAGGCGCTCCTCTAGGACCGGGTCAAAAGGATGTGCCCTGGCCATGTGATCCGCAAAACACCTATATCAGCCATTTTCCTGAAGAGCGTTCCATCTACTCCTTTGGTAGCGGGTATGGCGGCAATGCTCTTCTAGGCAAAAAATGTTTCGCTCTCAGAATTGCATCTGTCATGGCCAAAGAGGAAGGATGGTTGGCTGAACATATGCTGATTGTGGGGGTGGAAAGCCCCGAGGGGGAAAAAACCTATGTGACCGGGGCTTTCCCCAGCGCCTGCGGCAAAACTAACTTCGCCATGCTGGGGCCACCGAAAGGATTCGAAGGCTGGAAGATTACCACCGTTGGTGACGACATCGCCTGGATTAAACCCGGGCCCGACGGGACCCTGCGAGCCATTAACCCTGAGGCAGGATTCTTTGGCGTGGCCCCAGGTACTTCGATGGATTCCAACCCCAATGCCATGTTGAGTCTGACCAAGAATTGCATTTTCACCAACGTGGCCCTCACAGATGCCGGTGATGTGTGGTGGGAGGGCATGACTGATGAGGTTCCGGCCCACTTGATTGACTGGACGGGACAGGATTGGACGCCGGATTGCGGCAGACCGGCATCTCATCCAAACGCCCGGTTTACAGCACCAGTTGCCCAGTGTCCAAGTTTCGATCCCGCCTGGGATGACCCGGAAGGAGTGCCGATCAGTGCATTTATATTCGGCGGACGAATGAGCAGAAATATTCCCTTGGTCTTTCAGGCCTTTAACTGGTCCCATGGAGTTTATCTGGCCGCCACCATGGGATCTGAGGCAACGGCAGCCGCTGAAGATGCTCTCCCACCCATGAGGAGAGATCCCATGGCCATGTTGCCGTTTTGTGGCTACAATATGGCGGAATACTGGAATCACTGGCTGAACATGGGGCGACACCTGTCCAATCCTCCTCAGATATTTCGAGTAAATTGGTTTAGGAAGGATGAAAAGGGCAAGTTTCTCTGGCCTGGCTTTGGTGAGAATATGCGGGTTCTCAAGTGGATTGTTGACCGGGTTCGTAGTCGCGGTCATGCGGTGGAGAGCCCCCTGGGCTACATGCCACGTCATGAAGACATCCATTGGGAAGGGTTGGATTACAATCCAGAGATATTCTTTGAAATCATGTCTGTTGATCGTGATGCATCTGTGATTGAGGCCAGATCTCATGAAGAGCTTTTCGACAAGTTCTTCGACCGGCTGCCCAAGGAGTTTACTCATCACCGGGAATTGTTCAAATCCAGATTATGGCGATCACCCGAGGTGTGGGAATTGGCAAGACCGGACTTTTAGCCCGGATATTTCATGAATTGCTGTCGCGAGACCATGAAGATGGACGTGCCACCTGGCAACCGTCCCGCGTACCGCGGGATTCCGAGGCGTACCTAAACGGTACGTCGCAGGGGCCGACACCCGAGGACGCC
>JAUWKY010000006.1 GCA_030613915.1 Syntrophobacterales bacterium | reverse complement strand
CAGAAAGTCGTAATTGGTAAGATCATGCTGAATGGGAGTGATGGAAATGCAGTCATTCGCCAGGGCACTAGCATCGGTATCGCCATCTTCCTCAAGGGGCGGGGTGCTGCCACACTGCCAGTAGTAAACATTCTCCCGAGGATCGATCCTGCGGTCGAATTTTTCCACAAAGCGAGTGATACCCTGACGGGTGACCCGAACGCCTCGTATCTTACTCTCAGAAATGGCCGGCACATTGACGTTCAAAGAGGTGTGCGGGGGAAGACCATGCTCCTTCACTTGCCGTACCAGCAAACGGGCAAAGCGAGCTGCAGGTCGGAAGTCAGGATCACTAAAGGTGTTGATGGAAACCGCTATGGCAGGGACTCCCAGTATAGTACCCTCGGTGGCCGCAGACACTGTACCTGAGTAGATCACGTTGATGCCGACGTTGGCTCCCAAATTAATTCCGGATACCACCAAGTCCGGCGGCGGATTCATGAGTTCGTTTATAGCCAGTTTGACACAGTCCGCTGGGGTGCCTTTTACAGCATAGCCGAAAAAAGCCCCGTTACGGTTTATAGACTTCACCCGCAAAGGATCGGTAAGGGTGATAGCATGTCCCACAGCGCTTTGCTCGGTTTCGGGAGCCACCACTACCACATCATGGTCCTTGCTGAGGTGTTCATGAAGGACTTCGATTCCTTTGGCGTAGATGCCATCATCATTCGTAAGCAGTATCCTCATGGTCTGGACCGTGGCCCTTTATGGATTCGGGTTTCCTCTCTTTCAAAATCGCCTTGGCTGCTTTGCTACCGAGTTGCAGCGCCTTTCTGTTCAGTTCCTCGGTGCCTTTGGGAACACGGGCCAGCACCGCCGCTTCCAAGGATTTCAATGATACCACCTTGGTCAAGGTTGCCAGTGCGGCCAAGGCGATTATGTTTGCTACCATCTCCCTGCCCAGCTCCTTGCGGGCGATCTCAGTGAAGGGGATACAAACGGCCTTGGTGGTGGGGGTTTGAGTCACGAAGGTAGAATCCACCACCAGAGTTCCCTCTGGCTTCAAGTCGAAGTAAAAGGAATCTGATGATTTCTGGTTCATGGCCAACAGCAGGTCCAACCTGGTGGCCATGGGGTAATCAATCTCTTCATCACTTATCACTACCTCAGCCTTGCTGGCTCCACCCCGAGCCTCAGGTCCATACGACTGGGTCTGAGCAACGTGTTTGCCCTCGTAGACGCCAGCAGCTTCAGCCAGGATAATCCCGGCCAGAATGAGACCCTGTCCCCCCGAACCACTCAAACAGATTTCGTAGCGTTTTCCCATCACTCATCCAAATTGATCAAACTAAATCTCTCGCCTGTTCTTCTCACTGACTGGTCCTAATTGGTGGGCAATGCCCACCCTACATTTTACTTCTCGCTACTTAGTTATACTGCTAACTGCCCGCTGCTAGCTGGGTATGGTCTTCTTGGCTTGTTTCCGCACCAGTTCATACTGCTCAGTGTAAATAGGTAGCTCTCTGTCCACCAGCACGCCAATGGTGAACTTATCCCTGAGTTCCTCTTCACTCATGTCCGCCGATTTCTCGACGCGCACCGCATGTTCCTTTTGCCATTTCATCATGGCCACGGCATCTCCCATATTGTTCCTGCGGCCATACTGGGTATGACAATGGGTTATCACTTCCACCACACCAAAGCCCCTCTTGACGAAAGCCTTTTCAATAAGCTTATCCAGCAACCGGGCGTGGTAGACCGTCCCCCGGCCTACAAAAACGGCCCCGGCGGTCACGGCAAGTTCGGCGATGTTGAAGGCGTGCTCGATGTTGCGGTATGGCGCGGTAGAGGCCTTCATGCCGTATGGGGTGGTAGGTGAGTACTGTCCACCTGTCATCCCGTAGATGTTATTGTTGATTATGATGGCCGTGAGGTTGATGTTGCGCCGCGCCGCGTGGATGAAGTGGTTGCCGCCGATGGCGGTGGCATCGCCATCGCCCATCACCACTATGACCTTGAGCTCTGGTTTGGCAAGCTTTACCCCGGTGGCAAAGGTAAGGGCTCGCCCGTGGGTAGTATGGAGGGTATTGAAATCCACATATACGGGTAGCCGACCGGAACAGCCGATGCCTGAAACCATAACGATGTCGTCCTTCCGGTATGCACGCCGGTCTATGGCCCGAATCATGGCCCCAAGCACAATGCCATTGCCGCAGCCGGGGCACCAGACATGCGGAAATTTCTTGTCGTGACGCAGATACTTGTGCACGAGTTTGGTAATCTCTGCCATGGCAGTCTATTCCTTTATGCTTCCTTTATCAGCCGCTCGTAAATTTCCTGAGGAGTGATCATGCAGCCGTCTATGCGATTGAGAGTCGCCACCCGACTCATCCCCTCGTTGACGCGCTTGACCTCACGGGAAATCTGCCCCATGTTCATTTCCGGCACCAAGACCACCCTGGCGTCACGGATAGTCGCCACCACATCTCTCCGTGGAAATGGATAGAGCGTCACCAGATGGAGCAGTCCTGCCTTGACCCCCTTTTCCCTAGCGTCCAGAACCGCTCTCCGAGCAGAGCGTGCCACCGAACCGTAGGCTATTACAATAAGCTCGGCGTCTTCAGTCATAAAACGGTTCACAATCTGAATATCGTGGAAGCTTTGGTTGATCTTCCTAAAAAGCCGCCTCATAAAAGGCTCAACCTCATCGGTTCGCGCAGTAGGAAAGCCCCGGATATCGTGAATCAATCCGGTGACGTGGTAGCGATAACCATCGCCGAAGATCCCCATGGCGGGCACTCCGCTACTGGTATCCTTGTAAGGGATGTACCATTCCGGGGGCATACTTGGCCGAATCCGGTCCAGCACCTCGATCTCATCCGGGTCAGGCAGTACCACCGTCTCCCTGGTGTGGGCTACAACCTCATCAGAGAGGACAATAACAGGTGTTCGGTAGCGCTCCGAAAAATTAAAGGCCTTGACCGTTATGTCAAATGAGTCGCGCACGCTCGAGGGGGCAAGAACAATGATAGGATGGTCTCCATGGGTCCCCCAGCGGGCCTGCATGACGTCTCCCTGGGAGGGATTGGTGGGAAGACCGGTGGAAGGTCCACCTCGCATCACATTGACAATTACGCAGGGCACCTCTGCCACGCAAGCAAAACCGAGATTTTCTTGCATGAGGGAAAATCCGGGTCCACTGGTGGCAGTCATGGATTTAGCCCCCGCCAGACTAGCACCTATTACAGCTCCGAGGCTGGCAATTTCATCTTCCATCTGGATAAAGGTGCCTTCCATCTGTGGCAGCCGGTAGGCGAGAATCTCGCTGATCTCAGATGCAGGGGTTATGGGATAGCCCGCAAAGAAACTGCAACCGGCAGCCAGGGCTCCCTCGACAATGGCCTCGTTTCCCTGTAGAAGGCGAGGTTTCTTTTTTCCTTTTCTTGCCATCAGTCCTCTATCCGTAAACGGTGAACTGTGAATGGTAAACAGCCTACCACAGTCAACTTTTGTTCCTGCTGCTCACTGCCCGCTGCTAGCTGGCTGTTCAGGCTTCACAGACCTCTTCTTCTTTCTTCTCTTTAACGCGGACAGCGAAGTCGGGACAGCGTATCTCACACCAAGCACAGCCTATGCAGCGTTCCGGTTTGGAAATCTCCGGCTCCCCTTTTTCATTCATTGCCAGGACCTCTTCAGGGCAAAACGCCGAACAAATGCCACACCCTTTGCACCAATCCCGATAGAAATCCACCTCAAACCGCTTTTTTTGGGCTTTGGTCTTGGCTTGCTTATCCTTGACCTCTGCCTTCTTAGCCACTTTGCCTTTCGCGGTCTTTGCTTGCTTTGTTTTTGTTTGGCCTTTCGCTGTCATTCCAACTCCAGTTACTGTCTCAATAGTGGGACTTGAGAATACACAATTCGAGATGGTTTTTCAAACGGTTTCCCGATCCGTATCACCGGAAAACCATTGACCATGGTGACTGTGTATTATAACATAACTTGTGATAATTAGCTCAAGTTATAAAATCGCTCCACGATTTTATACAACGCATGGCGCAAAGAGTATAGCCCATAGCGTGTGAGTTTTATGCTTCGTTCTTAGGTAATCCTTATTGAGTATTTTGCTGGATTACCAAGCCTCTTAATTATTGGTTTTCTAGACGATTATTTCGGCTTGTTTCCTTCGCCATGCGCCATGCGCTCTGCGCTATGCGTTCTTAGGGGTTACCATGAGAGAAATCCATATCAGTCAAATTACTACAGCAGTGCGAGACCTCTGCATCAAAGCCAACACTCATTTGGGAGAAGATGTCCTGCAAGCCTTCGCTAAGGCCATTGATCAGGAGGTCTCACCCACTGGCAAGGACATCCTGGAAAAACTCGTGGAAAATGCCCGCATTGCCCGGGAAGAAGGAATCCCCATCTGCCAGGATACCGGCTTTGCCGTCGTTTTTGTGGAAGTCGGGCAGGAAGTGCGCCTGGTTGGCGGTGATCTCAAAAAGGCTATCAATCAAGGAGTGCGGCAGGGTTATGAGGAAGGATATCTTCGCAAGAGCGTCTGTCATCCCTTTACCCGCAAAAACACCGGCGACAATACACCTACGGTCATTCACTTGGACATCGTCCCAGGTGACAAGGTACAGTTGATAGTTGCTCCCAAAGGAGGCGGCAGTGAAAACATGAGTCGGGTCACCATGCTGACCCCGGCTGTAGGTATCCAGGGCGTTAAGGACTTCGTGGTCCAAAGGGTAAAGAAGTCCGGTGCCAACCCTTGTCCTCCCACCATCGTAGGAGTGGGAATCGGCGGTACTTTTGAAACCACGGCACTGCTGGCCAAGAAAGCTTTACTCCGTCCCTTAGGGAGTCAGAATCCCGACCCCGAACTGGCAGCCCTGGAGCAAGAATTATACGAAGAGATAAATGCGCTGGGAATCGGGCCCCAGGGCCTTGGCGGCAGAATCACCTCTCTGGCGGTACATGTAAATATGATGGAGTCTCACATCGCCAGTCTGCCGGTTGCAGTCAACATCCAGTGCCACGCCGCACGACATAAAGAAATAGAGCTTTAGGATTTTTTTGTCTCTCACAGAGAGCACAGAGAACCCTGTGAGCTCTATTACATAAAACTGAACGTTAGCTACCAATCAGGAGAATCTCTATAAAGGTTTATGTGGGGGTCTTTGGGGCTTAAATAAGCGAGCTTATTTTAAGCCCAAAGTACCCTCCACATTTGTCCCGATGATAATTCATCGGGACCCCCGCATGGCGGGGCCTTTAAGCGATTCGATCTCGTCCACTGAAATACTTTTCTCTGAGCCCTCTGAGGACTCGAGAGCCCGCAGGGCTCGGGCGAGAGATTCGCTGAGCGATCTTATCTAGAATGAGGAACGAGAAAATGAGTGAGGCTATAAAACTGAAGCCGCCATTAAGTGATGCGGATGTGGAAGGTTTGCACATGGGTGACCAGGTTTTGATCAGCGGCGCTATCTACACTGGAAGAGACGCTGCACACAAGCGATTGACTGACCTGATTCAGGCTGGCAAGCCTCTGCCCTTAGAGATACAGGGGCAGATCATTTACTATGTCGGCCCTTCCCCCGCCAAACCTGGCAGGCCTGTTGGCGCGGCCGGCCCCACCACCAGCTACCGCATGGACGCTTACGCTCCGGAGCTCATGCGCCTCGGGCTGAAGGGCATGATAGGTAAAGGCGCTAGAAACCAGGATGTAAAGGATGCCATGGCTACCTTCAAGGCTGTCTATTTTGCAGCGATCGGCGGCGCCGGTGCCCTTATGGCTCAGACCATAAAAGATGTTGAGATCATCGCCTATGAAGATCTGGGGCCGGAGGCCATTCGGAGGCTGGAAGTGGTGGAGTTTCCGGTTATCGTTGTCAATGATGTGAGGGGAAACGATCTCTACGAGGAAGGAGTCAAGAAATACGCTATCTAGCTAGGTTTACTCGTCAAGGATGGCATTTGAAGCTCTCACAGAGATCACAGAGAACTCTGAGAGCTCTGAGGACTCGAGAGCCCGCGGGGCTCGGGCGAGAGAGCAGGATGTCAAGATCTGCGGAAGAGTTGCTTGACGGCGCTCCAGCCCATCTTGCGGCGGAGAATGCCGAGTTGGTCTTGCAAAGGAATATGCTTGGGACACATATCCTCGCACCCTAAAAGACCCATACAGCCGAATATACCCTCATCGGTACCGATCACCTCAAAATACTCTTTTTCAGTGCGTTGATCTCTCGGATCCATGATGAAGCGGGCTATCCGGTTCATGGCCACTGCCCCCACAAAATCCTGCCGCATGTTGGCGGTGCCACAACCGGCCACACAACAACCGCACTCTATACAGCGCTCCAGCTCATAGATCTCCTCGGCAAGAGCATTGTCCATCCTCTCCTCTTCCGCTTGCGGGTCGAAGCTCTTGCTGGTGTGAACCCAGGACTCAACCTTCTCATGCATGGCCCGAAACCAGGTACCGGTATCCACAGAAAGGTCGCCAATTAACTTGTAGATGGGCAGAGGCATGAGCGTAATCTCATCAGGCAGGTCTTTGGTCAGGGTGTGACAGGCAAGACCAGGCCTGCCGTTGATCATCATGGCACATGCCCCGCAGATGCCGGCGCGGCAGCATAAATCAAACTGAAGCGACGAATCCTTCTCCTCCCGAAGCTGAGTCAGGGCGATAAAAAGCGTCATGCTCTCCGTCTCTTCGAGATCAAAGGTGTCCGTATGAGGGACAGAATGAGGATCCTGCGGATTGTAGCGGAATATGTTGAAGATCAGCTTTCTCGCCATCTTATTCCTCTCCTATGATCTCGCCGTCGCAGCTGATGATCTTACAAACACCATACCCTCTCTCAGCTGGAGGGAGCTCCACAGTCTCTGTGGCGGGTTCGTAATTGAGAGTCGGTAGGTCATCTCCCTCTTTCCAGGTCGCCAGAGTCCGATTCCACCAATCCCGGTCATTTCTGGCCTCATAGTCCTCCCGGGCATGGCAGCCCCGGCTCTCAGTGCGCTGCAGCGCCCCGTAGGCCGTACAAAGAGCCAACTTCACCATGCCCTGGATTTTTAAAGCAAGTGTCAATTCAGGATTAACCCCAATGCCGTTTGAGCGCAACCCCACCTGCTGGGCCCGTGCATAGATCTCCTGCAAGTTGTCCACCGCCTTTTGCAGATCTGAACCGTTTCTAAAAATCCCCACTCGATCCATGAGCTCATTCTGCATAGCGTTGCGGATCTCATAGACGTTTTCATTGCCGTCTTTGCCCGAAATTAACCCGTCGATCCGCTCCTGTTGCCTGATCACAGCATCTCTGATTACGCCTGTGTTGTACTGGACCTCGTAACCTTGGAGGAATTCAACAATTTTTTCGCCCACAATCTTTCCGGCAACGATCGTCTCGGCCAGAGAGTTCCCCCCCAGCCGATTCAGACCGTGCATATCCCAGCACGCGGCCTCACCAGCCGAAAAAAGCCCTTTGAGCCCATAGGCGGCACCATCTTTGTTGGTCCGGACGCCTGCCATGGTGTAATGCTGGGCCGGCCGCACCGGAATCAGTTGGGTGATAGGATCGACGCCCAGGAAATTATTGCAGATCTCCTCAACTTCTCTGAGCTTAGTCTTGATGTGATGTTCACCCAGGTGGCGGATATCCAGCCAGAGATGGTCGCCGTAGGGGCTTTTGACCCCAAGCCCCTGGCGAATGTGATGGGTCATCCAGCGGGATACCACGTCCCGGGATGCCAGCTCTGCCTCTTCAGGCTCGTACTCGTGCATGAACCGGTTTTCATTCACATCCAACAAGGTCCCACCGTCGCCCCGGCAGCCCTCGGTCACCAGGATATTGGTGGGAACGATACCGGTGGGGTGAAACTGTATTGCTTCAGGATTGCCCAAGGGAACCACTCCGGTGTCAAGGGCGATAATGGCACCCCCGCCGTCATTAATCACCGCGTTGGTGGTCTCCCGGTAGATCCTACCGTAACCGCCTGTGGCAATGAGCGTTGCCTTGGCCAGATAAACCCTGAGTTTTCCGGTCTTCAGACATCTGGCCACAACACCCGTGCAGGTTTCTCCGTCATGGATGAGTGCAATGGCCTCTACCCGGTCATGGACAGTGACACCTAACTCCACCACCTTGTTGTCCATGGTGTAGAGCAGCGTGTGACCGGTGCCATCCGAGGTATAGCAGGTTCTCCACTTGGCGGTCCCACCGAAGGATCTTGCGGCTATCAGTCCCTCCTTCTCGGTTGCCTCCACCTTTTCGAATTCTTTTCCACCCTTGAAATAGGCAGATCTTCCTGGCACAACCCGGTTCCACGGGATCCCCCAAAAGGCCATCTCCCTAACAGCCTCGGGAGCTCTTTCAACAAAAAGGCGTACCACCTCCTGATCAGCACCCCAATCGGAGCCTTTCACTGTGTCCTCAAAGTGGACGTCGGGGCAGTCGCCCTCTCCCATAGCGCAATGGCCAAGGGCTGCCTGCATACCTCCCTGGGCTGCGGATGAATGGGATCTTCTAGGAGGCACAATACTCAGACAAATGGTGCTAAAACCGGCTGAGGCAGCCTCAACGGCAACGCGCTCACCTGCCAGCCCGGCACCTATACACAACACATCTGTAAATAAAGTTTCCAATGACATCCCTCCTTATTTCAACAAGAGGAATCGCAGAAGAGTGATAAGGCCAATGGCTACAAAGATCGCTGTCAGGTAGTTTTCAAGCTTCTTGAACTTTTTTCGATCTTTTCGTCGGGCAAAACCCCACTTCACAGCGATTCGATAGAAACCGATCCCCACGTGGAGTTCCACTAAGGGCAGGAGAATCAGATAAAAGACGAACCAGAAACCTCCCTGAATTCGTGCAGCACTCTTGGCCGCTGTGATGGGTAGGTCAGTGAGTACCGTCCACATATGAATGGAGCCCATGATCAGGATAATCATGGCGGTAGTGGCCTGGACGAGCCAGAGATAGGTGTCGGTATGGCGAAGCTGTCGGCTGAGCTTCCAGATGGTGGACTGTTGCTCGGCGCGAAAGGGAATCTTACGGGCTGCCAGGATGAAGTGGAACAAGAATATGCAGCCGATAATTGGCCCACCCACCTGGGCCATGTAAGTCTCCTCGAGAAATCCGGCGAGAGCATTCATCACACCTGCACCCAGGATCACACTGGCCACCAAGATCATGTGGCTCCACATAAACAGAATAAGGGCTGCACCTGTGAGCATTTGTAGCCAGTCAAGGTAAGCGGAAGTCCTACTTGACGACCGAACATAGGTGGTTGTATTCACCGCCATGTCTACCCCCTGACTTTATCGTATGTGATCTTTTTGTTTGTGGAAGGGATAAAGAGTCAGACTCCGAATTCCTGAAGGACTGCCAAGGTGTTCCAGGATTAGGCTGACTTCAAAACTCAAGGATAGTGAATTTCTTAACATCAGAAGTCGAAATCTTAACTTCCCTCTACTCCATTGTCAAGGTGAAGTTGGCTGCTTTTCAGGTGCACTGTCAGAAGAATATGTCCCTGCCTAATGGTCCCTTGGCAGGACAGAAAAACTTCTCTTTTGTACGGTGAACTTTCTCTCTGAAAACTCCTGCCCCCTCCCCGGCGAAAAGAACAGGAAAAATTTTGTTGGTAAGATTAGTTAATATCTGCTCAAAACCATCCCAAAGTGTTGGGGCAGATAAAAAATACCTAGCTGCAAACAAAGCCCGCACAGAGTTACTATCAGGCAATTCGCAGCCATTGCTCTCCTGAGCCGCCAAAGAATTCGGGCGCTGAAAACCGCCTGAGAGGAATTGCTTTAAAGACTAACATACGCCAACCACCCGGGAAAAAAGATATGCTATGCAATTTTCTTAGGAATCGAGAGAAAATCGCAGATTCTCTTAGTATCCTATCGACGGAGATTTTGTTGATAAACAGTCTATGTTTACGATATCTGTCTTTTTTTATACGATGAAAAAAAACTTTGGGATTCTAACATTTTATATTTGCGTCCCAAAAATATCTAGGATTTACAGGATGTTACCGTTTGTTGATAACGTCATGTCCAGAATTTTGTTTTTCCTGCTAACCGCGTTTGACAGCATATACAGAGGTGATCTATCTTGGCTAGTATCCAGGCGCAGTATTCTCGCCAAACACGCAACAACCCCTCTTTCACCCCAGCCGAAGCAAGAGAATATGAAGCAGAATCGACTGTCGCTCGAAGAGTCTATTGAGATCATGCAAGTCGTGGAGATCAACAACGCCCTGGCGGTGATACTGGGAAACGCCCAGTTGCTCTTGCTCAAAAATACAGTGGCACCAGAGGACAGAGCTAAACTCAAAGCTATTGAAATGAGTTCCTTCCGGATACAAGGGTTGGTGGAACGAATGATTGAGTCTAAGAAAACTGTCGCCTCGCAGACACCCTCGGAAGACCGGCTTGAAGCCATAGCCCCTTCTCTTAATCCCACACCCTAGTCTGGCCCAAAGGACCCTGCTTTGGGCTGCTCCATGAGGGGGCTTCAATGGTCTTTCCCCTCTTGCGGCAGTCTGCTGAAGTGATGAAGTCTATAAAATCCCAAACTTCAAGCACCAAATCTCATGGTTTCAGGTGTCGGGTGTCAGGTGTCAGGGAAGAAAAACAAAAAAACTGAAACCTGAAACCTCATTCTTTACAGCTCGCAATCTTTACCGGCAAAGCCATTGAACGCTGACCCCCGCAAGGCGGGATCTTGGACTGGCGCTAAGGACCAGGTTTTCGATGTCGAATAATCTCATCGGTCTGCTGTGTCTCTGTTGATGTCCCATGTCTCACGTTTTTCAATTGCCTTCCCCTTGCCTTATGGTATATTTGTGAATCTGTTCGTATTCACACCAGCACCCTGCGAACAAGAGGATTTTTTATTTAGGGTCTCGAAAGGAAATTATATGAAAATTGCCATTAGCGGCAAAGGTGGTGTTGGCAAAACGACTCTGTCGGCCTTTCTCTGCAAGTGGTTCGGGGACCAAGGTCGAACCGTGCTTGCCATCGATGCTGACCCCGCCACCAATCTGGGAACGGCCCTGGCCATTCCTGGTGCCGAATCCCTACCGCCTATTACTGAAATGAAGAGTCTGGTTGCCGAGCGCACCGGGACTCAACCTGGAAGCATGGGCGGCTATTTTAAGCTGAATCCCAAAGTTGATGACCTGCCGGACAAAATCGCCATCTCTGACGGTAACATTCGTTTAATGGTCATGGGTGGAGTTCAGCAAGGAGGAACCGGCTGTCTCTGCCCTGAGAATGCCCTCTTAAAGTCTCTCGTAGCGCACCTTATGCTTGGCAGGGGCGAGGTTGTTGTAATGGACATGGCTGCCGGCTTGGAGCATCTGGGCCGTGGTACCGCCCAAGCTGTTGACCGACTTATAATCGTGGTGGAACCAGGCAGGCGGTCCATAGATGTGGCGCAGCGAATCAGAACCCTTGCCGGTGATATTGGCCTGAAAAATCTCTACTTTGTGGGCAACAAAGTGCGCGGCTCTAGAGACCGTGAGTTCCTACAGCAAGCTCTGGAGGGGTTCCAGTTTATTGGCTTCATTCCTTATGACGACAAGATCATTGAAGCGGACCTAAAGGGAGAGTTCGCCGCCGATGTTAGCGACCAAACCCGTACGGCTTTGGAGGAAATAGCAAACACCATCAGCCCATAATGTGAGAGAACCATGCTTAAAAGCACAGATATCCCGCAGCAACTCTGGCTACCATCTAAGTCGGCAGAGCAAAGACTCAGAGACATCCAAAACACCAGGGATCACCGCAACATCAGCATCGACAAGGTGGGTGTCAAGAATATCCGCTATCCCATCACCGTTTTGGATCAAACGCACGGTGGTCAGCAAACGGTGGCCAATATCAACATGTATGTCAATCTCCCCAAGGAATTCAAAGGCACCCACATGAGTCGCTTCATTGAGATCCTCAATGAGCATCATGGGGAGATTCACATCCGCAACTTCGCCACCATCCTCGAAACCATGAAGAACCGTCTGCAGGCGGAGTCAGCCCACCTGGAAATCACCTTTCCCTATTTCATTGAAAAAAAATCGCCAGTTTCTGCCGCCTCAGGTCTCATGGAGTATGGCTGTCGTTTGATGGGATCCTTGAGTATTGACGCCGAACACGATTTGCTGGCCGAGATCAGCGTTCCCATTACCACAGTCTGCCCCTGCTCCAAGGAGATCAGTGACTTCGGTGCCCACAATCAACGTGGTATCGTGCGGCTGGCAGTACGTTTCAAACGATTCGTCTGGCTCGAAGAACTCATTCAAATTGTAGAGTCTGAGGCATCATGCGAGGTTTACTCCGTTCTGAAGCGGCCGGACGAGAAGTATGTAACTGAGAAGGCACACCAAAACCCCAAGTTCGTGGAAGACGTGGTCCGAGACATTGCCTCCAGATTGGAAGAAGACTCCAATATAACCTGGTATTCGGTGGACTCGGAGAATTTCGAATCCATCCACAATCACAGTGCCTACGCATTTATCGAACGATATAAGGAGGGATCTCTACTTGCCGACGACCAGGAGGAGAACTAGGGGATAAAACGTGGTTGGATGTGACCTGCTTCACTTAGGGGACTTCTTTTAACTCCTTCACCTTCTCCAACAGCTTCTGGGCCCTGAGCAGGTAGTTCTGAACCTGTTTGTAGTCGGGATCCATATTGTTCACCACCTGCCAATGCTCAATAGCCTCTCTGAGCTTCTCCTCTTCGAAATTCTGGATCCCCTTGAGATAGTGTACCTCTTTGTAAGCATCCTCGGACCGTTGCACATACTCTTTGCAAGCCGTCCAATCTTCATCTAAGCTAAGCGCTTTTTGAAATTGGCTGCGCGCCCCTAAGTACTCAGCATGGTTGAAGAGAACCTCTCCCTGTCTATAGTGAGCCCAGGCCATATACTCCCGGACCTGCTTTCTGCTGGGATCGGTGTTGAGGACCTTTTGGAACTCGTGCAGGGCAGCGAGGTACTGCCCCTCCTCCAGCAGACTTACCCCCTGCTCTTGATAGATGGCAACCTGGTCATAATCCATCTCTTGCTCTCGGGTAATGGCCGAATCCTCTGCTGCTTGGGCAATGACCCCAGCGGCAATCTTTTCACCCGCTTTGTTGTCAGAGGTCGAGATGGCGGTTTGTGCCCTTGCGGCTGGACTGAAGCTCACCCCTTCGATCTCTGGAATTTTTAATTTCATCCCAGCATAAAGCTTGGTAGCGTCTTCCAGGTCATTGAAGCGAGCAATAATTCCAAACTTACTCTGATCATTGTAATATTTTTGAGCTATCGTAGTGAGAAAGTCTCCTTCCTCCACTCGATGTACCACATAGCGGGTGTGGGGCTTTGGCTGGAGAGGCTTGAGCAATTCCACCACTGCAGGAAAATCAGGCCACAATCGCAAGGCCGTGAGGAACTCATGCCGTGCCTTACCATATTTCCCCTGGTCCTGAAGTTCGAGTCCTCTGCGGTAGTGTTTATCCGCATTCTTACGGAGAGAATCTTCCAACCCCTCCTTCTTGGCCACAATTACTGCCAAAGCCGCTTCATAGGACTGCAGGGCCTTGTGGGGCTGATTCTTCCGTTCATATTCCAGGGCTCGCTCCAGCAAGATTTTCTCGAGACGAGCGTCCGGCGACTCCTCAACCTTGCGCCCCTTTTTCAAAGCAGCGCAACCGCCCAGGGTTAGGCCTGAAATAGTAAAACAAAATAGTAGCAGCCCCAGCCGGTATTTCATTGCAGCACTTCTCCGCGAAAATATTTCACCAGATGCTCAAATGCATGCCCTTTCACGGGATTCATCACCTGATTCCGTCCCACCCTGAAAGGATCGACAAAAAATGGGGTGGCCCCGCGGGTCACTGTCACTCCACCTCGATAACCCTCTTCTATTGCCATGGAGATCACCAGCTTATTCCAGCGACCATATGGATAGGCCAGCCAGACTGCTTCCTGCCGTAAGTGCTTACGAATGAGTTCACGAGGAATCCGTAATTCGCGTCTGATGCGCTTGAGATACTCGGCTTGACTCTCCCCTTTTCGTTTGAGAGTTAGATCCGCATGGGTGATGGTATGAGCTTCCACCTCAAAACCAGCTTTAGTCAGTTCCCGGAGCTGCTCCCAACTCAGCGCGTTCGGACTATTGTCAATAAAATCAGTGTATATGAAGAGGGTCGCGCTGAAATTGTACCGCTTTAATATGGGATATGCCAGTTCGTACACGGATCGGTAACCATCATCAATGGTAATGGCCACAGTTTTTCGGGGCAGCGGCTGCTGGTAGTTTACAAACCTCAACACTTCTTTCATGGTGACAGTGCGGTACCCTTCTTCTGCTAACATGGCCATCTGCCGGGCAAACTCTTCTACGGGCATACAGAGGGCGTTGGTGCACTCTTCGCTAAAATGGTGATAGGTAATGATGGAAACCACCTGATAACCATCAGCAGAGAGGCCGCCGGGATTGCTTTTTAGCAACGGGATCACCAGCACTTGGCCTGGCTCAAGGGTCACCAGTCTATTGGCCTCCTCGATCATCCAGGTCTTCTCTGGGTCTCCATAAAAGCGGCGGGCGAGGTCGGTAAGTCGATCACCTTTCTTGACCACATAAACTGCAACTTTCTTTGATTGGAAAAGTGCCCCAGCCTCCTGTGGCACCAGAGGTTCTTTTTCTGGGGCTGACCTGAGCCGGAATGCACCTGTCTCAGCAGCCGCGAGCCAGCAGAAGAAGAAGATAGCTACCAGAAAGACACATTTGACAACTGTTCCAGCAAAGTCAGTGCTCCTCTGCCGTCTGCTCCCTCTCTTCCTTTTGGTCCACAACCTCATATATTCTCACCGGCTCCTTCCTGCCTCTGACCTCAATCTCTCCCCTCGATTGGAAAGTGAGGCTCGGATGTCCAGCCACCTTCATAAAGGCCTGCTCGCTGATAAGGATTTCACCAGGACCTGCCAGATCGGTAAGGCGCGAGGCCACGTTGACGTTGTCTCCGATTACCGTATATTCCATACGCTTGCTGGAACCTAGATTGCCGGCAACCACTTCTCCTGTATTGATGCCGATACCCACCTGAATAGACTCAGCCATCGTTACTAGCTTCTGGTTCAATTTGGGCAAATGGAGGCGTACTTCCACCGCTGCCTGCACAGCCGACTCTACATGTGAGGGATCCGGAATCAAGGCACCAAAGACCCCCATAACAGTATCCCCCACGAATTTGTCAAGATAACCGCCATGCTGAATAATAACATCCGTCACCAGGGTGAAATAGGAATTGAGCAAATCCACCACAGCGTCCGGATCGCTGTTTTCCGCCATTGCCGTAAACCCTCGTATGTCCACAAATACAATAGTGGCCTCGAGACGAGTCCCCTTCATCCACTCGTCATCTGGACTTGCCAGGATGCGTTCTACGATTTCCGGAGTAACATAGCGACCAAACGAGGTCTGGATCCTATCCTTCAAACGCAAGTCCTCCGCCATCCGGTTAATTGCCTTTCCCAAATCACCCAGTTCATCGTTGCGCCCGAGGTTTACCCGGTAGGCAAAGTTGCCCTTGCCAACCTCTTCAACCGCCACTCCCAGCCGCTGAATTGGACGTGAAAAATAGAAGCTTAACACCATACTCATGGCAATACCAATTACGGTTATGGCAAGGGTCAGCAGCAAAATGAATACTTTGGCTTTGACAATGCTTGCTTCAATGTATTTTTTGGTCAAGCAGAGGTGAACCTCACCTATCTTGAGTCCCTGGTAGAGCACAGGGGTAGAAAAGAGCAGAAGGTTTTCGCCTGTTGCTCGAAAACTCCGCAGCTGTAGTCCGTCTTTTTCAAATAGTAGTTGGCTGTCCGGAGGACCCACATGCCTGGTACCCACCTTATTGATATCGCTATGCGTCTGAATAATCCCATTACTGTTAACGACTAAGGCAAACACCACTTCTTCATTTTTGGCAATGTCGGAGACTAGCTGATAGAGTGACAATTCTGCTTCTTCCAGAAGGTCCTCAGGACTGTTCCTGGCGGCATAGCGCGACATGGTGACGCCGAATTTAATCAACTGGTCGGTAAACTGAATTCTTTGGCGTTTGAGGATGCTTGTACTGATGGTGGCCACGATGGCAAAAATGGCCAGAGTTGCCAGAAGGGAA
>JAUWKY010000154.1 GCA_030613915.1 Syntrophobacterales bacterium | reverse complement strand
ATAATCTTTAGGAATGAGGCGTACTTACAGGTACGCCGCAATGACTAAAGATGAAGCGCAATCCCGCCGGGGCGGGACAGATGGACTTCTTACGAAGCCGTCAACATTGGAAACGAAAAGCACCATGTACGGGAGGTACTTTCTAAAAAGTTAACATCAGACCAAGGATTGTCAACATAAAAGCTATGATTCCAGTAGGACTTTTTCCAGGTGTCAGGTAATGGATGCTGTGATCCGGGCTCGTATAGTTGCCGTTGTAGGTCAGAGGTCAGGGGTCGGCGGTCAGCCGCCAAGGTAAGCTTTTTTCACTTCCGGATCGGCAAGAAGTTCCTCAGAGCTTCCCTCCAGCACCAAGTTGCCGTGCTCTAGAACATAGCCTCTCTTGGCAAACTGAAGAGCCAGTCGGGCATTCTGTTCAACGAGAAGTATGGTGGTGCCCTCTTCATTGATTGTTTTAAGGGCTTCGAACATGTGTAGCATCAGTAAAGGCGCCAGTCCCATTGAGGGTTCGTCGAGTAACATCACATTCCTGCCACTCATAAAGGCCCTGCCGATCGCCAGCATCTGCTGCTCGCCGCCGCTCAAGGGTCCGCCCTTTTGGCTGCTCCTTTCTTCCAAGCGGGGAAAGATGGAAAATACCCGCTCCAGATCTACCTCTATTTTGTGGGCACCGTCTTTTCTGGCGAAAGTGGCAAGTTTGAGATTTTCCATAACCGTCAAGTTGTCAAGAATTCGCCTTCCCTCGGGGACGTGGGATATGCCGAGTTTGCTGACCACCTTGTCGGCGGGATATCTGAGCAGGTCTTCGTCTTTGTAGAGCATCCTGGTACCCGATTCAACCGGGACCATCCGGGAGATGGCGCGCAAACTGGTGCTTTTCCCGGCACCATTGGCGCCGATAATACATACTATCTCGCCCTCATCAATGCTGAAGTTTATGCCGTGGAGGGCCCGAATCCTACCATATGAGACCCTCAGGTTTTCCACTACCAACATCAGAGAATCGTCTCCTTGCCCAAATAGGCCTCTATCACCTTGGGATCGTTTTGGATCTCCTCAGCAGAACCCTCAGCTATAACCTCACCGAAAACCAGGGTCTGAATGATGTCGCAGAGTTCCATGACTACTTTTAGCCGGTGTTCGATGAGAAAGATCGCCAGGCCAAATTCGCGGTGGACTAGCCGGACAATCTCCATCATCTGGATGAGTTCTTCGGGGTTCATCCCCGCGGTGGGCTCATCCAGAAACAATACCCGAGGCTCTGTAGCGAGAGCTCTGGCCATCTCCACCCGTCGCTGGTCACCGTAGGGAAGATTGACAACCAGCTGATCCGCCAGGTCCGCCACACCCACCAGCTTCAAAAGACCGTAGGCTTTCTCTTCAATCTCCGCTTCTTCTCTGCGGCGCTTAGGTGTACCAAAGAAGGCGCCCAATAACCCGTAGCTAATCTTCGAGTACTGGGCCATTTTGACATGATCAAGGACACTCATATGTCGCCACAGACGGAGGTTCTGGAAAGTTCTGCCCAGACCCAGGGTGGCGATCTGGTAAGGTTTCAGCCCCACGATAGACTGCCCATTCAGCAGGATATCACCCTCAGTTGGCGTGTAAATGCCGCTTACCAGATTAAAGACGGTGGTCTTACCTGCTCCATTGGGCCCGATCAGACCCCTGATCTGTCCGGGTTCGATCTCGAGATTGTAGTTATTGACAGCCCGTAGTCCGCCGAAATCATGGCTCATATTATTAATCTGAAGCAATGGCATGTTGTACTCGGTCTCTACGCCAAATGTCCCAAAGAGGTGGTCTGGCGGTTTCGTCTGTTAGCCGACCAGTGGGGTAAAATTTCGGATTTCGGATTTCGGATTTCGAATTGAAAATAAAAAGATACAAAGGGAAAACTAATTAGGAATTCCGCAATCCGCATTCTTAAATCTGCAATCTCCTACTTTCTTCTTTTCGGGCTAATCAGATTCATCACATTGAATTCCTTAAAGGCAATCAACCCAGTGGGCCGATAAATCATCACCAGGATAAGCAGGAGAGGGATGATGATCCATTTGAAGATTTCCAATGGCCGCAAAGCCTCACCGAGAAGACTCAAGCTTACGGCGCCAACAATGGAACCGTAGACGGAGTTCAGGCCGCCAAAATAGACCATGGCTAGAACCTCAGCGAGTTTCTGGATACCGAAGGTACTAGGGTTAACATACCGGAGCACGTGAGCAAACAGCCCGCCGGCAACACCGGCCCAAAAGGCCGCAAACAGAAAAGCCACAATTTTGGTGCGTCTGGTGTTGACGGTCATGGCATCCGCTGCCATTTCGTCGTCTCGAACGGCGTTAAGGGCTTTCCCTGTGGTGGAGCGAACAAAGTTGTTAATAATCCATACAGCGGCTACGGTCCAAAGGAAAACTGTAGGCAGATCGACATAATTGGGCTGGTTGCTCAAGCCTCGAGGCCCGCGGACGAATTCTAGATTCTCGATCAAACTCTTGACGATGAACATAAACGCCAGGGAGATGATTGCCAGGTAGTCACCTCTGGTTCTGAAGGAAGGAACTGCGATAGCAATCGCACCGATAGCAGCGACGAGTCCGCCAAAGATCAGGGCGACAGGGAACAGAAACGGCCCCAGGAACTCAGGAAGAAGAGCAGATCCGAACACTTTGTCGTCAACAAAGAAAAGGAGGGTGAAGATCGAAGCAGAATAGGCGCCCAGGGCCATGAACCCGGGATGAGAACATGAGAACTCTCCCATGTAGCCATTGATCACGTTGAGGCTCAAGGTGACAATGACAGCAATGAAAGTGAGCTTGAGGGTGAGGAGCCGGTAACCGCTGATGTCAGACCACAAATACAAAATACCGTATAATAGGCCGAGGTGGATTACCACAGATACAGCGGAGGATAAATTGAAAAGCCAGCCCGCTAGTCTATTCAATACTGGACCACACAGCCGGAGGACAATGATGATTGGCAAAATATATATCAGCAACAAGAATGCCATGGTGCCGGGGATAAGGAGAGGTTTTCTGAGAATAGTTAGGGCGCCAAAAAGTGCCGGAATTTTGGGCAGGCCCAAGAGTTCCGTGAACGGATCGCCCAGAAAGCGTTCAAGCAAGACCGCCACCAGAATGCCACATAGCCATGCCAGCAGGGGAACCTGAGAAAAGGAATCCCTGATGCGGTCTGAGAGTGTCTTCTTCTCGGGCAAATTGCCGCTACTTATTTCCACCACCAGTTTCTCGTTATTCCGGGGTCGCCCCCGCATCTCCCAGACAAGGTGAAGCTGCTCAGCTTATAATCTTAGACGTGCACTGTAAGGCTCTCCGAAAAAGCCGTGGGGTCTGAAGGCCAAAATCAGCAAAATGATTGAGTAAGCGATGAAATCCCGTAGGGTTGACGGGAAGATCATCACTACAAAGATCTCAATGAATCCGAGTAGAAAGCCAGCCAAGCAAGCCCCGAGAATGGAGCCTCTTCCTCCCAGAATGGCAGCCACAAAGGCCTTCCAGCCGAATATAATCCCCATGTAAGGGTCCAGAACAGGATAGGCCACCCCGAAGAGTATCCCTGCCACGGCTGCCAGAGCCGAACCGATGGCAAAAGTCATACGCGCTATGTTGTTGACGGGAACTCCCAGAAGGGGAACAACCACGGTGTCAAAGGCCATCGCTCGCATGGCCATTCCCCACCGGGTCTTGCGCACAAACAGATGGAGAGCATACATGAGTGCAATAGAGACAACAACGATCATGATTTTCTTATTGGTAACAAAAACACCGCCCAGATTGTAAGTGGTTGACTGGATCAAGGTAGGAAATCTTACCCGCCTGGCCCCGAGAATGGCCAGGTTGCCGGTCTCCAGGATGATGCCGATCATCAGACCGGTGATTGCAGCTGAAGCTCTCGGTGCTTCTCTCAGAGGCCTGTAGCCCACCCGCTCCACAATCATGCCCACGAAGGAAGTCAAGAACATGGAAATGAGGATGGTCAATACCAGAATCAACCAGTTGGGTAGTGCAAGGGCTCCCATGGAAGCCAGGGACACCAGCCCGGTGGCAACCCCGAAACCAATGTAAGCTCCGACCATAAAAATGTCGCCATGAGCAAAATTGAAGAGCATCAGGACGCCATACACCATGGAGTAACCCAGGGCGATCAAGGCATAGAAACTACCCCACTGAAGAGCGTTGATCAGGTTCTGCAAGAAATATGTCACCACATGCGCTCCTTGCTTTCAACACTTCAAACCTCCCCCAGCCCATCCGCTGGCTGCCCTCGGCCGTGAGCAGTTCGGCCTTGAGCTCACTGCCGAAAGGCTCGGGCCAAACGGAGGCTCACTCGAAGTCCTCAGGTCGAGTCGCTCACGGCCGCAACCCTCTTCCCTCAGCATACCGGGGCCCAAGTAGCTGTTTTAACTCCCTGTCTGCGGCATGGGGAAAAAGGGCCTGCCCTATCAAATGTACTATCTCATTCAACAGGGAAAAGGCGAGGGGGGAGTGAAATGTTCCCTTGATCTTTAAAGAAAACGAGGCCAGGGCTCTTAGCCCTGGCCCGCTTCCTTCAAACTACTTGTATTCACTGGAGTTAAGACTCTTTTCCAGCTAGCTTTAGCTCGCAACTCCAGTCTACGGGCAGACAGATTTGAAAAACTCGAACTCTCCTTTGTCGCTGATCTTAACAATGACGGCACACTTCAGTGGGTCGCCCTCTTCGGTGAAGGTCATCTTACCTGTGATGCCGTCGAATGCTTTGATCTTGGCCATGGCGTCACGAACACACTGGCGATCCTTCTCGATTTTTCCGGTAATGTTGCCACAATTCTCGATGGCCTGCTGAACAATGTGCAAAGAGTCCCAGGTCAAAGCGCCCACATCGTCGGGTACGTACCCGTAGGTCTTGTTGTAACGATCGATGAAAGCCTTGGTGGCGCCCGTAGCACCGGCAGAAGCATAATGGGTGCTGAAGAAGAGGCCGTAACAGTCTTTGCCGCAGAGTTTAACGGTCTCGGCCGAACCCCAACTATCACTGCCGACGATGGGTTTGCTCCAGCCCAATTCGTGGGCCTGCTGCACGATCAAGGCCACCTCATTGTAGTACTGGGGGGTGAACAGTACTTCGGCTCCAGACCGATTGATCTTGGTCAACTGGGAGCTGAAATCTGTGTCTTTTGTTGTGAAGCTTTCATAGGCCACCACAGAGCCCGGGCCATGGAGCTTTTCCCAGGCCTGTCTGAAGAACTCGGCCAATCCCTTGGGATAGTCACTTGCCACGTCATACAAAACCGCGGCTTTAGTGAAAAGGAACTCTTGGGTGATGAAATTGGCCAAAACCGGCCCCTGAAAGGGATCGAGGAAGCAGCCTCGGAAAACATACGGGCGGTCTTTGGTAGTATCCGGATTTGTGGACCATGGGCTAATCATGGGTGTTCTGTAGACGTTGGCCACAGAGCCTGCAGGTACCGCCTGTTTGGAGGACTGGGGTCCGACAATAGCCAGAACTTCGTCCTCAACAATCATCTTGGTAGTGCCCTTTACCGCCGACTCAGCCTTGGACTCGTTGTCTTCAATAACCAATTCGACCTTGTACTTTTTCTTTCCAACCTTGAGACCACCGGCTTTGTTGATGTCCTCCAGCCACATCTGGGCTGCGAACTTTGTGCCCTCTCCCACTTTGGGGATATCGCCCGTCATGGGGGCGTTGATACCGATCTTGATGGTCTTTGACTTACTCCAGACCGAAGGCGCAAAAATAAGACAGATCACCAGACACGAAACAACAAAAATGAACCTCTTCTTCATGGCCATCCTCCCCTTCTCCATTTAATGTGTTGATTTAATAACGAAAGTACAGCCCAACTGAAAAGCCAAATGTGGGACTTCCGGGTCAGAACCTGTGCTTTCAAAGTAATGGGGATCCTACGACTCAAAAAATATGTGAGATTTTTAGCATAGAGCCAATACTTTTTCAATGATTTAATTGAGAGAGGACATTAGACAGCAAGCAGTGGGCAGGGGGCAGCAAGCAGGGGGCAGTGGGCAGCAGGCAGGGAAAAACGCCGCGAAGAGCATTCTCATATAAGGTCGTTTTCCGCCCAGGGGCATAAGCTCTAACTTGAGAGGTCAAGTCAATTTAGACGTGTATTGAATATCGAATATCGAACA
>JAUWKY010000174.1 GCA_030613915.1 Syntrophobacterales bacterium | reverse complement strand
AACCGTAGAGTTCGCCGTAGTTGGCGAAACTCATGCGGTGGCGAGCGTTAACGTACTCCATGAAATGGTACACGTTGGTGTTCTTGATTCGTTCTTCAGCAGGCTACCAGAGAAGTTCACTCATTGTTCCTCTACCTCGCTTCTATTTATGGCATTATCTATAACGTATAGAAGAATCAAGTTGTCATTTACCTAATCAATCTCCTATAAAGGTCGTTGATGATCTCCAGTTTTCGACATAAAAAATGCTCGCACCCCAATAAAAGAGCTCAGGAGATTGATGTATGAAAGTAATAGGATTGATAGGAGGCATGAGTTGGGAATCCACCGCAGAATACTACAGGATAATAAATAAGACGGTTAAAGAGCGGCTGGGAGGGCTGCATTCAGCGAAAATTTTGCTCTACAGTGTTGATTTCAGTGAGATAGCGACACTGCAAACAGAAGGTAGATGGCCGGAGGCAACAAAGTTCATGTGTGATGCTGCTCAGCGCATCGAGCGAGGTGGAGCTGACTGTGTCCTGATCTGTACGAACACCATGCACAAAATGGCCCCAGAAGTCCAGAGCACTGTCACCATTCCGCTTCTACATATTGCTGACACCACCGCCATAGAGATCAAAAAGAGGGGAATCAAGCGAATTGGCCTTTTGGGAACCAAATACACCATGGTGGAAGATTTCTACAAGGGGCGGCTGGTTGATGATTACGACCTCGATGTGTTTATTCCGCCAGAAGATGGCCGCACCATTGTGAATCGGGTAATTTATGAGGAACTCTGTCTGGGGAAGGTTGTAGAGGAGTCTAAGAACCAATTTCAACAAATCATCCATGATTTAAACACACGTGGAGTTGAAGGCGTTATCCTGGGCTGTACTGAGATATCGCTTCTGATCAATCAGGAAGACTCCCCCCTCCCTCTCTTTGATACCACCGCCATCCATGCCCAAGCTGCAGTGGATTTTGCCTTGGAAAGTGGCTAGAGAAGTCTTATTGGGTGATTGATGATCGGTGAGTGGTCAGGCAATCAAATAAGGAAGAAAATATGAAGGTTGCACTTATAGGTACAGGCCTCATGGGTCGTCCCATGGGCGAAAGAGTCTTGGCTGCGGGCTATCATTTGACAGTGTTTAATAGGAGCCGCGAGAAGGCGGAACCATTACGGTCTTCTGGTGCTGAGATTGCTGCTACAGCAGCTGAAGCCATTGGCTCAGCCGAGTGTGTACTATTGATGCTCGCTGACGGGGTTGCGATCCGGGAAGTGCTTTTCGATGAGAATCCAAAACCGGACTTGGGTCAGCGCACGGTGATTCAAATGGGTACCATCTCACCTACTGAGAGCATTGGTTTTCACAAAGAGGTGCTGGAGCGTGGTGGGGATTACCTTGAAGCACCGGTCCTGGGAAGCATTCCTGAGGCGAGTGCGGGCAAGCTTCTAATTATGGTGGGGGCGTCTAAGCCACAGTTTGACAAATGGTCAACCTTGCTTGAGTGTTTCGGGTCGGAACCCCTGTTGATTGGTGAGGTGGGCAAGGCTGCCGCCGTGAAACTTGCTCTTAATCAGCTAATCGCTTCGTTGACCGTGGGCTTTGCCTCCAGTCTAGGGTTAGTGCAAAGCCTGGGGATTGAGGCGGGATTATTTATGAAGATCTTGCGCCAAAGCGCTCTGTATGCTCCGATTTTCGACAAAAAGCTTCAGCTTATGCTGGATCGCGACTACGGTATTGGCAATTTCCCCAGCAAGCATCTGTTTAAAGATGTGGCGTTGTTCAGTGCTGCAGCACAAACTGTAAACCTAGAAACCATAGGTATAGAAGCTATTCACCGTCTCCTGGAGATTACCCTTGAAAAAGGATATGCTGACGGCGATTATTCGGCTTTGTTTGAAGCAGTGAGTCCAGCGGAGGGTTAGGCCCTCCGCAGCTGGCAGTCGGTCGGCAGCCCAGCGACAAGGCCTGTCGATGAGCTCAGGTCGAGTCGCTCGGGACAGGCAGGCAGCGAGCAGTAATCACTGAGACTTGTCTGGAGAGGGAGAAATCTCAATGAATGAACAGAAAGCAAAAGTGTGTCACTATAGTGAAGTGGACGCCGAGGTCTTCGGGGACGAGGCCCCCGGTGTTACCATTCGCTGGGTCATTGATGAAGAGAGGGACGGAGCACCCACCTATGCTTTGCGTGTCATCGAAGTAGCTTCCGGTGGTCACACACCCGATCACACCCATCCATTTGAGCACGAGAACTTCATCATCGAGGGAAAAGGGCAGGTGCAGATCGATGGCAAATGGTTTGAAGTGGGGCCGGGCGACGTAGTGTTTGTACCCGCTGGCAGTCAACACACCTATGTCAACGCTGGTGACAAGCCGTTCACATTCCTCTGTGGCATCCCGGTATCCAGGCTGAGGCCGGAGCGCTGAAAAGGAATTGATTTTGCGCTGAAGGTTCATGAAGATTAGCGGGCCAGAGCAAAACCGGTGCAGGAAAAGCCACCGTACCATTGTTAGAATCTGTAGGGAACTTGACAGACGAGCATAAAACAGATAAAAGATAAGTATACTTTTACTCGAAGGGTGTGAGCTGCCTGTCAACTGACAGCTATTCCCCTTGCCGGTTTACAGCATTACCTCTCACTGTCATCCAACGCGGTTGAATCTTGGCTTTCCTCGAGGAACTACCCCGCCAGTCCTCGTTAGTCTCTAGGAAGGTTCCAATTCGTTAAAACTGCTATTTCTGACAACGGTAAGGGCCTTGCCCGGATAGCGCTAATTTGTGCTAACCGACGGGAAAGCTGTTTGTGTTTTGGTAGGTTCCATCTGAATCTCAGGAGGTGCACAGATGAGCAGCATTAAGATTGGTATTGTTGGGGTTGGCAATTGCGCCAGTTCATTGATTCAGGGGATCAATTATTACCGTGATAAAGGTGAGGAAGAGGCCATTGGACTGATGCACTGGGATATTGGCGGCTACAAGCCTTACGATCTTGAGGTGACAGCGGCCTTTGACATTGATCGGCGGAAGGTTGGCAAGGATGTGGCCGAGGCGATTTTTGCGCAACCGAACTGCACCAAGGTTTTTTACAGGGAGGTTCCGCAGACCGGTGTGGTTGTGCATATGGGTAGGATTCTGGATGGATTCTCCGAGCACATGCAAAGCCGTGATGACAAGTACACTTTTGTTCCGGCTGATGAGGCCGATCCCGGGCAGGAGGAGGTTATTCGGCTTTTGCGCCAGTCGGGGACGGAGATTTTGCTGAACTATTTGCCGGTGGGCTCGGAGGAGGCGACCCGTTTTTATGCGGAGTGTGCTTTGGAAGCTGGGGTGGCTTTCATAAACAACATGCCGGTATTTATTGCCAGCGATCCCTCCTGGGCGAAGCGGTTCAGGGAGAGGAATCTTCCCATTATCGGCGATGACATCAAGTCTCAGCTTGGTGCCACCATTGTTCACCGGATTCTGACCGATTTGTTCAAGAAGCGTGGTGTAAAGCTGGAGCGGACCTATCAGCTCAATACAGGAGGCAACACTGATTTTCTGAACATGCTCAACCGCAGCAGGCTTCTTTCCAAAAAGAAGTCCAAGACGGAGGCGGTGCAATCGGTGGCTGAAGAAAGGCTGGATGATGAGAACATCCATATTGGCCCCAGCGACTATGTGGCGTGGCAAAAGGACAACAAGGTGTGTTTCATCCGGATGGAAGGCAAGCTTTTTGGTAATGTGGAGATGAATTTGGAGTTACGCCTTTCGGTGGAAGATTCTCCCAACTCTGCTGGTGTTACCATAGATAGCACTCGCTGTTGCAAGCTGGCGCTGGAGCGGGGTGAAGGCGGCATCTTGTATGGGCCGTCAGCCTATTTTATGAAACATCCTCCGCGGCAATACACTGATGATGAGGCTTATCGGCTGACCGAAGCCTTTATCAGTGGAACCTGGATTAAAAAGACGGATAGAACAGTTGGTCATGGCCGCCGCCTGCAGCAGGCTGTGGCCAAAGGCTAAAAGCAGACCTCTTCAGCTCCATCCTGGGTGCGCTCCTTAATTTAATGGCAATCCTCTGCGCCATCCAAGTGCAAACCTTTGCCGGACAACAGATAAAAGGGGACAGGCGGGTAAATTGCTGGACGGTCCAGCTTGCCCGGGGAAGGGTTGGGCTGAGGTGGGAGGAAGAAGGAGAAGAATGACGGGCGAGTCCACGAAGCTACCCGCTGTCATATTGGCTGCAGGGGAAGGATTGCGCTTACAGAATGGAGCAAATGACAAGCCCAAACCACTTGCATCTCTTTTGGGCCTCAATTTGCTTGAACGCTCGATACTTACCTGCTGTCAAGCAGGCATAGATGAGTTCATTGTCGTCGTGGGGTATCGAAAAGATGAACTCATCCCTCAGATAGATGAGTTGAGGGAAAAGTGCGGTCTCTCCATCAAGGTTGTGGAAAATCCCAACTGGCAGGCGGGCAACGGCACTTCCGTGGCCGCCTGTGCCCCCCATTTGTCGGGTCCTTTCCTCCTGCTGATGTGCGATCATCTCTTCGAGCCGGAGATATTGCATGATCTTGTGGCCGCTGATGATGGGTCCGATGTTTGCCTGTTGGGGGTGGATCGCCGGATTGGCGATCTTTTTGATCCTGGCGACGCCACCATGGTGCGCCTTGAGGGTGCGGCCATCACCGCTATCGGCAAGGGGTTGGACAACCCTGATGCTGCTGATACAGGCTTTTTCCTCTGCCGACCGTTGTTGTTCCCTGCCCTGGAGAAGTCCCGGCGGACAGGGGACGGCTCTCTCTCGGGTGGAATCCGACAATTGAGTGGCAATGGCGAGATTCAGGCCGTAGATGTTAGCGGTCGTTTCTGGCACGACATTGATACTCTCAAAGCGTTTGAGGCCGGAGTGGACGGTCTTCTTGAGAGACTGAAGACCGCCAAGCGCATCGATGGACCTATCAGCCGTCATATCAACCGGTTTTTCTCGATCAAAATTACCCGTCGTTTGGCACGCTATGCCATTTCTCCAAACCAGATATCTGTGGTGAGTACCCTGTTTGGGTTGCTCGGAGCGGGCTGCTTTTTCGGTGCGGGAGTCATCGCTTCCTGGCACTCTCTATGGATATGGGGGCTGATGGGACTGGCCGGTCTGCTAATCCAGATTTCGTCGATTTTTGATGGAGTAGACGGGGAGATTGCCCGGCTGAAATATCAGACCAGTCCCTACGGGGCCTACCTTGATTACATGCTCGACCGCTACGTGGATGGTTTGACGGTCATGGGGATGGTATATGCTTCCTATATGCTCTCGGGCAGTTTTATAATTGTTCTTGTCGGCTTTATGGCGGTTTTCGGTCTGCCTCTTTCTTCCATCCACCGGGCCAAATTCCTGGCAGAGGCCAAGAGGAACTATCTGAATGAAGATGATGGCCTCCTGAGATATCTTCCTTACTCACGCGACGTCCGACTCTTTGCTGTCTTCCTCGGGGGGATTCTCAACAAGGTGGATCTGGCCATATATTTTTTGGCTCTTGTACCCAATCTGGTTGCGCTGCTTCGGTTGCATGCGGTGAAAAAGGCGATGGCAAAATGAGGGGCTGAGTTATGGGGAGCAATGGGCTATGGTGGCGGCGCCACCTTGGTCTCTCCGTTCATGTCAAGGACAAAAGCGTAGAGGAAATAGCGGCTGTCGCCAGGGAGTTGGATCTACCGTATTTGGAGATTGTGGCCGAGCGTTTCTGGAATCTGCCTGACATCGGTGGCAAGGCCCGCTG
>JAUWKY010000166.1 GCA_030613915.1 Syntrophobacterales bacterium | reverse complement strand
ATGACAACAACCTACACCGGCAGAGACATCCAGGTACTCAAAGGGCTGGCACCGGTGCGACTGCGACCGGGAATGTTTATCGGTAATACCTCCAGCACCGGTCTGCACCGTCTCTTTACTGAGGCCCTGGACAATGCAGTTGACGAAGCCCTTAATGGCTATTGCGACCGAATCCACATAGCAATCGGCGCTGACAACAGCATAACTGTCACGGACAACGGCAGGGGTATCCCCACAGACAAACATCGCCAGTCGCGGAAAAACACGCTGGAAACCATTATGACCTCCCTGCACTCTGGGGGCAAGTTTTCAACGAAGAGCTACAAGGTCTCCGGTGGGCTCCATGGGGTTGGCATCTCAGTTGTCAATGCCCTGAGTGAATTTATGCAAGTCACCTCCAGGCGTGACGGGGTTGAATGGCAGCAGAATTTTGCCCGAGGGAAGCGGAAGAGCATATTGGAAGATCTCGGTCCCACCACAAAACATGGCACAACAGTGATGTTCCGACCGGATCCTGACATCTTCAAAGATGTTGTTTTCAATCCCAAGACTATCAAGGAACAGGCCAAGGCCAAAGCTTTTCTCACTCGAGGTTTGACCATTATCGTGGATGACCAGATCAACGACACCGTAGACAGCTTTTATTTTGAGGAGGGCATCAGAAATTATATAGAAGATCTGGTTCGGGGAAAGGAGATTGTGACCGAGGCACCCTTCTATTTCGACTACGACAATGACCTCCGGTTAGAAATGGTCCTGTGGTGGACCACCACCGCTGACCGGGCCCTTTATTCCTATGCCAACTCCGTGTATACCAGCGGCGGTGGCTCCCATGAGAACGGTTTCCGGCATGGGCTAACGCGGGCGGTTCGTGAGTACATGTCACGGCAAAACAATCAGTTCAAGAAGATGAAGGGAATCACCGGGGAAGATGTTCGGGAAGGGCTGGTAGCGGTTCTCAGTGTCTTTATCTCCGGTAACCTGGAATTCCAGGGACAGACTAAAGAGAGACTCAACTCGGATATACAACCGCAAGTGGAGACGGTGGTCAAGGATGCTTTCGAAAACTACCTTTTCCACAATCGCACCGCTGCTGAAGCCATAGTTGAGCGGGTAGTATTGGCAGCTCAGGCCAGAGAGGCTTCCCGTCAGGCCCGCCAAAGTGTCAGGCGAAAAAGCGCTACCAGGCGTCTTACCTTACCGGGCAAGCTGGCTGATTGCACCTCAAACCGAGTGAAGGAGACCGAATTATTCATTGTAGAGGGCGACTCGGCTGGGGGCTCCAGCAAACAGGCTCGGGACCGCCGCTTTCAGGCGATTCTGCCCCTGAGGGGCAAGATTCTAAATGTGGAGCAGGCCAGCGCAGATAAGATAAGAAACAACAAGGAAATACAAGATCTTAGCCGTTGCATAGGAACAGGATTCGGCGACCAATTCGACTACAGCAGGTTGCGCTACGGCAAGATCTTCGTAAATTGTGATGCTGATGTTGATGGCTTTCACATATCCACCCTGCTGCTCACCTTTTTCTACCGCTACATGCCGCAACTGATAGAAAAGGGGCACATTTACTTGGCCCAGCCGCCCCTGTACCGGATTCGGATCAGGGAAAAGAAAAAAAATAGTGTCCGCTATGTATACCGGGAGGCAGACAAGGATAAACTGCTGCAACGTTATTCCGCCAATACTATCTCAATTCAACGATTTAAAGGTCTTGGGGAGATGAATGCGGCGGAGCTCAAAAAGACAACTATGGATCCTAAAAGCCGGACGGCTCTGCAGGTGACTGTTGAGGATGCCGCCCGCACCAACGAAGCCTTCGATACCCTGCTTGGCCGGGAACCGGCCAAGCGTTACGCCTTCATCCAAGAAAACGCTGTATTCGTCCGCGAGATCGACGCCTGAGTTAGCTGTCAGCGGTCAGCGATCAGCCATGCTCATGGCTTCTAGCTTTGATTTAAGTAAGAGCTGAGAGCTGACGGCTGAAGTCTGATAGCTGTGTTATCTTTTCTCCAGTACCGCAACTGCCTCGACGTGTGGAGTGTGGGGGAACAGATCCACGGGCTGCACCCGAAGGAGGCGATATTTTTCCATAAGCATTTTTAAATCCCGGGCCAAGGTCGCTGGATTACAGGAAACATAAACTATCCTCGGGGGTTCCAGGGTAAGGAGTTGTTTTACCACCGAAGGGTGCATGCCGGCTCGAGGCGGGTCCGTCACCACCACGTGTGGAGAGTCGTAGTTGTCAGCAAAGGAGGAGTTGAGAAGTAGATCTTTCAAATCGCCCACTACAAATTCGCAGTTATCCACACCGTTTAATCCGGCATTCGTCTGGGCATCAGACACCGCATCCTGCACTAGTTCAAAACCGATAACTTTTCGGGCAGCCCTGGCAAGGCCAATGGCCATGGTTCCAGTACCGGAGTAGAGATCCCAGACAACTTCAGAACCAGTCAAACCGCAGCTCTCAGATACCTGATCCAGAAGAATTCGAGCGGCTTTGCTATTAGTCTGGAAGAAGGCTCCGGAGGAAATGCGGAAGCGGAAGTCTCCTAGGTATTCCTCGATGTACCCCGGCCCGAAGACTACTTCCTGAGTATCTGCAATGGCTATCTGCGCCTTCTTCGCACTGATCCCATGCACCAGGGTACTTATGTCAGGGATCTCGGCTTGGAGCAGCGTGGAAAGCTGACGTATCAAACTGGTGGAACTGCGGTGAGGTGCAGTGATCAGTTCAACGAGTATTTGGCCGGTATGCTTGCTGTCCCGGACCACGAGAAAGCGCCAAAAACCCGTATGGTCGTGGGTATTGTACGGGGGAAGCTCTGAGGTCAGAGCGAACTGGCGCACCTGCTTAAGGATGGAGACACTCGAAGGACTTTGGAGGTGGCATTCTTCAATATCCAGCACCCGGTCATAAAAACCCTTTATATGAAGCCCGAGAGCGAAGTCGCGAGGTTTTTCCAGGTGGCTGAGTTCAAGTTCCTCTGGCAACAACCAACGGCGGGCCCCAAAGGAATATTCCATCTTGTTACGGTAGTAATAGACTTCTGGAGAAGGCAGGGCTGGAAGAACAATGTCGTTGGACAGGCCACCAATGTGGGCCAGGCACTCCCAGACCAGGTTCCTTTTTACCTCCAGTTGTTCGTTGTAGGGAAGATTCTGCCACAGACAGCCGCCGCAGGTTCCAAAGTGCATGCAGCGTGGTGCAATCGCCTTCGGGGAATCCTGGAGCAGCTCCACCACCCTAGCCTCGGCGTAGGATGCCTTTTTGCGGGTGATCCGGACAAGGACACGCTGACCTGGAATGGTGCGATCAATGAAGATGACAAAGCCATCAATTCGGGCCAAACCCTTACCACCAAAGGAAAGGTTTTCCACCATCAGTTCGATTTCGGTGCCTTTTTTCAGTTTGGTCATTTTCTATTCCAGTTGTCAGCGTTCAGCTATCAGCAATGAAAAAAAGAATATGCGATGCTACTCGTCATACCGGACGAGGCAAAGTCCCGCCCAGGCGGGATATCCAGCAAGCAGTTATTTTTTCTGGATTCCGGACAGCCGCTTCGCGCCTTCCGGAATGACGGACTAGTTGTTTCCATAACCACTACTATTACGCATAACCATACTTCTCTGAGAATTCTCTGGCAAGCAGACAAACGGGCTCACAAAAAAGATTTTGCCTTTTGATGTTTGAGTCTATACAATAAAATCATACCATGCAGACAACGTGACCGTAATGAGAACCTTCCATTGATCCCTTAAGGATGGCCAGAGCCCTATCATTGGATCACCATCTCGCCAATCCACTACCTCCTCGACTGGTGCTGCTCTCTGTCTGCAACAAAGCTGATCACCATTCACAAAATCCCAGTCCGAAGACATCTTTAACCCCACCGTTGGGAAAGGAGATCCTTATGAGCGCACCCAGGGATAGCCGCTGCCGTTACAAGGAATGCTACAATTGTAAGCATCGGGTCGACTCAATCACTGGTGACAAGCCTGAATATCAATGCGGACTTGCCATTGACGGAACCATAAGGGTGTTTGAGTGCGGCGGCTATCGCAATTATCTACCAGCGACAAAGGCGCAGAGGAGGGAGCAACACGAAAAGATTACGGAATATCAGGCGTCATGAAGAATTAGATTTAAGAGAGGTGGTTTGGGGAGGATCTTCGAGTTCAGCTGAGAACTCGCTCTCCAGAGTTTCTAGCTGCTCGGAGGAGATATTTTCGTCCAGGTTCATAAGATCACCCTCCACCGATTGAACCAGATTCTCTGCAAACATCTTGATCCAGAACATGGCACTTTCTTGATTTGGCTGTCGCACATGGATGCCGCCGGTCTTTGCCTCCAGCGGTGTGGGTTCCCCCGGGTCCTCAACGTGGACGTCGCCGCCAAATATATCGTGAAGATGTTTTAGTGCTTTCCTACCTACACCCTTGCGCTTCTCTCCTATGATTTCCAGATGATAGAGAGTTATATGCTTGACCCCCTTCTCGTCCAGCCATAGGCTTATCTCGCCTTTGTAATGGTTGGGTTTTTCAAAGTGGAGCACCTCCATAGGACCGTAGCCTTTCAGGATCGTCAAGAGCTCCTTGATGCCCAGTTCCCTGTCCTCACCCGTCCATACAATGTCTTTCCAAATCACCTGCGCCATGACCTGCTACCACTCCGTTTTTACCAGCGAGCACTCGCGTCGGGAAAATGCCAAACCACAAGAAAGAGAAAAAAATAACTTTCACGTGCGACAGCATAAAGCATTTACGGGAAAATTGGAATAGGAAATCTTCCTGTTGAAAACAGCGATGGTCGAATCTGATATCTCCGTTATGATGCCCCAGACTCATCCGAGTACGTCACCTGCAACCCGGCCTTTCTTAGGTCGTCGACAATAGCGGACCCATCTTTTACATTCAGCCGAATCGCCACCAACCAATCTTTTTTTTCTTCTTTGGGTAGGGTCATTATGCTCATGACCGTCGCCTGGTGACGATCGAAAATGGAAATAATATCCTTCAGTTCTCCCAACCGACCACCAAGGCCCTCAATGGTAATTCGAACACCTTCTTCCTGCAGGCCCAGGGTTTTGGTCAGCAGCAGAAGGATATCGCCGTGCGTTGCAATCCCCACTAGCTTACCCTTCTCAACCACAGGAAAGCCGCGGATGCGGTCGTTCTGACCCAAGGCTAGGGCTTTTTCGAAGGGCGTGTCAGGCGTAAGTGTCACAGGGTCCTTGTCCATGATCTCTTCGATCTTCATTTCTGCCAGAAGATAGTGGAGCTCCTGGATGCTCAAGGAGGTGGCTGGTGAAGGCGATGCCTCTAGAACCATATCGTAGGTCACTATTCCGACGAGCTTTTCTCCCTTGACTACCGGCAGCTTGCGGATCTTTTGTTGCCGCATTATCCTGTGCGCATCGGGCAGGGAGGTTTTGGGTTCGACTGTGATCGGATCCTTAGTCATTATGTCTCTAATGCGCATACAATACCCCTTTGCAAATCCAAGAAACGATCCGAGTGAGATTAAATCTGCAAATCAACATTGATGATCTCGTAAAAAGTCATTGCTGAGACGGCACAGTAAAAAGCTCCAGATGCTAGGCGCGCGAAACTGGGAACCCGCCACCAAGTGGTGGGACTGAGCGGAGCGCAGCGAGCGCGAAGAATCTTTAGGAATGAGGCGTACTTACAGGTACGCCGCAATGACTAAAGATGAAGCGCAATCCCGCCGGGGCGGGACAGATGGACTTTTTACGAAGCCGTCAAGGATGTGAAAAAGAAGGAAGGGAGACTCACATGGACATCAAAAAGGCCTGCGTTCTGGGCGCAGGAATAATGGGATCCGGCATCGCGCAGGTGGTGGCAGCTGCAGGTTTTGAAGTAACCATGCGCGACATTGAAGATCGTTTTGTTGAAAAAGGTCTGGCAACAATCAAATT
>JAUWKY010000283.1 GCA_030613915.1 Syntrophobacterales bacterium | reverse complement strand
CCCAATACCTCGACAATGGCCTGAAGGCTACCGAGGAGACCAGACGGATACGTTTTTCACTCTGGGATCGCCTGGTCTTGACTCCAGTGGAGTTGGTGACTGCTTGGAAAGTGTCACTTGTTGCACTGGTTCTTATATTTTTGCTAAGCGGCTTGGGGCGGAATGGATTCAGCTTCGCTGGAGCCCTATCACGGGGCTTTACACCAGGGCTGACTTATCTGGGAGCGCTCCTGATGGGTGCAGTCGTTACGCCGGTTTTTCTCCCATGGATTCCTGGCAGGGCTTTTTCTCTCAAAGGTGCCCAGGTGGGATTGCTGTGGGCATTGCTGCTCACCCTTACTGTGGCGTCACACTGGAGTGGAGCGAGTCTTGTTGGTTTGTTCCTCATAGCCTCGGCACTAACTGCATATTTTGCCATGAACTTCACCGGCTGTAGCACCTTCACATCTCTCTCTGGGGTGCAGAAGGAGATGCGCATTGCAGTACCAGTGATTATATTGTCAATTGTGTCAGGTGGGGCCGCATTGCTGATGGGCTAGTGAGGAGCCAATAAAGTTATTGGTTATTCGTTATTAGTTATACGGGAATAAGATTTAGCGACCTCAAATGTCTTACGACCGTAGCTCCTCTTTAAAGATGCCGAATAACGATTAACATATAACGTATAACTGGCGCGTCGCGTCGTCTGACGCGTTTGGCGCTATGCGTAATTCGAAAGGTGAAAATATGGAGACTGCCAAGCTTTCCGTACCGAATATTTCTTGTGGTCACTGTGTCATGAGCATCAAAAAAGAGCTCAGTGAGATGGAAGGCGTTGCCAAAGTGGAAGGAGACCCTGCGAGCAAGAGTGTCACCCTGGAATGGGATGCGCCGGCCACCTTGGAAAAGATCAAGGACACCCTGAAGGAGATCAATTATCCCGCTGCAGATTAAAAGTGCATAGCGTAGGTAATAAAAGATTCTCTAACGATTTAAAACGCTCTGCGCCTTGCGCTATGCGGCGAACGAAGTGAGCTATCATGTCCAGCGAAAATGTCACACTGCCAATAACCGGGATGAGTTGCGCCAATTGCGCCCTGAGCATCGAAAGGACCCTCAAGAAGGTTCAGGGAAGTGAGGGGACGAACGTCAATGTTGCGGCGGAACAGGCATCAGTATCTTTTGACCCCGGAAAGGTCCAAGTTAGTGACCTGGTCAAAATGATTGAGGATGCTGGCTATGGCATTGCCACCTCCAAGGTTGAGCTGCCCATAACCGGAATGACCTGCGCCAATTGTGCCATGAACATCGAGAGGACCCTAAACAAAAAGGTTCCTGGGGTGGTGCAGGCTTCAGTCAATTTTGCCAGTGAACGAGCGAGCGTTGAATACCTGCCAACTCTGGCCAGTGTTGATGCCATAATTGCTGCTGTTCAGAAGGCGGGTTTTGACGCCATCCCTCCAGATGAGACCTCAGAAGCAGAGGATGTGGAGCAAAGAGCACGGCGCGCTGAGATTGCAGAGCAAACAAAAAAATTCGCTGTTGGTCTCCTTTTCACTGTACCCCTTTTTCTCTGGAGCATGGGCAGGGACTTTGGCCTTTTGGGAGCCTGGAGTCATGCTCTCTGGGTCAACTGGGTGTTCTGGGTTCTGGCAACTCCCGTACAGTTCTACACGGGCTGGGATTATTACACCGGTGGCTGGAAAAGCCTGAGAAACCGCAGCGCCAACATGGACGTGTTGGTGGCCATGGGTTCTTCGGTTGCCTATTTCTATTCTGTTGGGGTGCTGCTCTACCCTTCTCTGGGCAGCCACGTCTACTTCGAGACCTCGGCGGTAATCATTACTCTGATCAAGCTGGGCAAAATGTTAGAGTCCAGAGCCAAGGGGAGAACGGGAAACGCAATTCGAAAACTCATGGGTTTGCGCCCAAAAACCGCAACTATCCTGAAGGATGGCAAAGAAGTGGAAATTCCTCTCACCCAAGTCCAGGTGGGGGATTTGGTCATTGTCCGTCCCGGTGAAAAGATTCCGGTTGACGGTGTGGTCCTGGAAGGTCAGTCGGCTGTTGACGAATCCATGTTGACCGGTGAACCTATTCCCGTGGATAAGGGTCCTGGAGATGCAGTGGTTGGTGCTACCATCAACAGCGAGGGCCGTCTCAAGTTCCGGACAACCAAGGTGGGCAGAGATACAGCTTTAGCCCAGATAATCCGTCTGGTCCAGGAGGCGCAGGGAAGCAAGGCCCCTATTCAGGCCCTCGCCGACCGCGTTGCTGCCGTCTTTGTCCCTGGGGTTATCGGAATTGCTTTCTTTACTTTTATTCTCTGGTGGAGCTTGGGCGGTGAGTTCGTACCCGCGATGATTCGATTGGTGGCGGTTCTCATCATTGCTTGTCCCTGTGCCCTTGGTCTTGCCACGCCCACAGCCATCATGGCGGGGACCGGCAAAGGCGCAGAGAAAGGTATCCTCTTTAAAGACAGTGAAGCGCTTGAAAAAGCCACCAAGCTGGAGACGATTGTCCTTGATAAGACAGGGACCCTCACTCTGGGTAAACCTGCTGTGGCTGATGTCATCTCGCTCAATACAGCGTCGTCAGTGCTGGATGAAAGGGAACTTCTTAGTATTGCCGCCTCAGTTGAAAGAGGTTCCGAACACCCGGTGGGGCGGGCAATTCTGAAGGAGGCCGAGAGGAAGGGTTTGGAGCTTTTCGAGCCTGAAGACTTTAAAGCATCAGGAGGACTTGGCGTTCAAGCCAAAATAGACGGCAAGTTAGTCTACGTGGGCAAGCCTGATTGGTTCGTGCAAATGGGCATCGATATTGCTGGAGGAAGCAAGTCTATCGAAGACTTACAGAATCAGGGCAAGACTTTGATGGCGGTGGTGGTGGAAAGACAACTGCTGGGGTTGATTTCTGTCGCCGATTCCCTGAAACCGGAAGCAAAAGAGGCCGTGGCAGAGCTTCATCAGCAGGGCATGAAGGTGGCCATGCTCACAGGAGACAATATCCAGACTGCCAGAGCCATTGCTGCCCAGGTTCACGTGGACGACATAGTGGCCGAAGTCCGGCCCGAAGAAAAATCGATGAAGGTCAAAGAACTTCAGGATGCAGGATTCAAGGTTGGAATGGTGGGCGACGGGATCAATGACGCCCCTGCCCTGGCCCAAGCGGACGTAGGTATCGCCATAGGAACGGGAACAGATGTGGCTATCGAGACTGCAAATGTCATTCTGGCCAGTGGCAACCTGCTGGGCATACCTCGAGCCCTTCAATTGAGCCGCGCCACCATGAGAACCGTAAAGCAAAACCTCTTCTGGGCCTTCATCTATAATATCATCCTTATTCCGGTAGCTGCAGGCCTGCTCTACCCTCTTGACTTCTTGCCGGCATTCCTCAGGCAATTACATCCCATATTTGCAGCTCTCGCCATGGCTGTGAGCAGCATAACCGTAGTCTCCAACAGCCTGCGACTCTACCGTTCTTGATTGCAGATTGTAGATTTCATATGATAGCGCTTGAACTTGATTCTTGGGCAAGCCAACAAATGGGGATATGAAAACCATATCTAAAATTCTCAAAGGTTCTCTGGATTTTACACCTATAGCAGAGACATTTATATCTGGTTTTAGTGAGATAA
>JAUWKY010000246.1 GCA_030613915.1 Syntrophobacterales bacterium | reverse complement strand
CCCGGGGACAGCTTCTGGTAGATGGCGTTAATCTGCAGCGGTTGAAGCGTTCAGGGGTTCCATACCTCAGACGGAAAATAGGCGTGGTTTTTCAAGATTTTAAGCTCCTGGGAGAGCGCACTGTTTTTGCCAATGTGGGCTTGACTCTGGAGGTGACCGGACGGCCCCGGGCCTACATCGAAAAGAAGGTTCGGCAGGTATTGCGGTTGGTGGGACTTGATGCCAAGGAAAACCATCTTTGTTGCAGACTGTCCGGTGGTGAACAACAGCGGGTTGCCATTGCCCGGGCAGTAGCTGCCAATCCCATCATAGTTTTGGCAGACGAGCCCACAGGGAATCTTGACGATGAAATCACCCTGGAGATCTTGGAATTGTTCAGGGAGATAAACCGGCGCGGTACGACGGTGGTGTTGGCAACACACAACAGGGAGCTCATAGGGAAAGTCCCAGGCGCCAAGGTGGGCATACTGGGTCAGGGACGACTGGTGGCTGCAGGGGTCGCCAGGCAGGTCATGGCTCAGCGCTCGGCCTTGGAGATAAGCTCCCAGGGGGTGTTGTAACGGAATGCGCATAGGTCTGCTGGGCTATTTTCTGCGAAAGGCCCTGGGGAACATCTGGATCAACCCGTTTTTAAGCTTGGTGACACTCAGTACCATCGCCATCTCCATGCTTATTCTGGGACTCTTCTCCTTGATATACTTGAATGTTCAGCAGTCTCTGCAGCAGATGGGTGGTGAGCTCCAAATCACAGCATATCTCCAAGAGACCATCTCTCCCGAGCAGGCCAAAGTGCTTCGCAGCAAGGTTGCTGATTGGCCAGAAGTAGAAAAAATTACTTACCTCAGTAAGGAACAGGCTCTCGCCCGTTTTCGTAGCCAGCTGAGGGAGTACGCTGGAATACTGGAAGGGCTCAAGGAAAATCCCCTCCCAGCCTCTCTGGAACTGACATTGATGCCCCAGTATGGACGGTCTGGAAACATCAAAGAACTCTCGACCCGGCTGGGGCGGTTGACCGGAGTAGCAGAGGTCCAGTATGGTAGAAAATGGATGGCGAAATTGAGGGTTTTTGTTGAGGTGATGAAGCTGGTGGGTATTACCGTGGGGGGACTTCTTCTCATTGCCACCATATTCGTAATCTCCAACACAATTAGACTGACCTTTTATTCCCGGCGGGAAGAATTGGAAATCATGCGGTTGGTGGGGGCCACAGATTTTTTTATCAAGGCGCCTTTTCTCATAGAAGGTCTGTTGCATGGTCTGGGAGGCGCATTGCTGGCGGCTGGCGGTTTATCATTGCTTATCCTGTTTCTGTTTTCACATCTGGACTTGCCACTGAGACTTGCCGTGATGGCAGGATCCCTGCCCACGGGCCAATTGGTTGCGGGATTTCTCGGTCTTGGCCTGCTCCTCGGTGTCCTGGGGAGTATGGTTTCCCTGAGGAGATTCTTACGGCCATGAGTCGAGTACTTTTAGCCTTGCTCGTATTGCTGCTCTGCGTGCCGGCCCCAACGGTGTTGGCGGAAAAGGCGCAGAAACCAAAACATAATGTTCAGATCCACAAAGAGAAAATAAGTGAGGTTCAGAAAGAAATAAAGAGGGGCCAGGCGCAGATTAATGAGATGCGCCAGAAAGAGCGGTTGATCCTTGATCGGCTGGATCAAATGGAGCTGCAGCTTCAACTGATCCGCGATAATTTGGAGAAGCGGAGACGGGAGCGGACTCTCTTACGAAGGGAGGTCGCGGAAAAACGCAAGAGACTCAAAGAGTTGAACCAAGAGCTGGAGAAGCTCCGGGCTCTGTTGGCTCAGAGACTGAAGGCACTTTACAAATTTGGCAGACACGCATATCTTAATGTGCTGGCTTCGGCCGGTGATGTGAGCGGATTTCAACATCACTGGGTTTATCTCCGGGCGGTGGCTGAACAAGACAGTGCGCTCATAGGTCAGTTTATAAAGCGGCAGCAAGAGGAAGAGAAACTTACCCAGGCGCTCACTTCCCGGGAAGAGAAACTCGGCAGGCTGGTGGCAAAGATCGGTCAGGAAGTGGCGGAACTGGAAAAGGTCAAACGTGAGCAGGTAGCCTTGTTGCAGGATATCCACAATCAGGAGGAGATGTACCAACACTATGTGACAGAGTTGGCAGCGGTTTCCCGCGAATTGAAGAATAAAATTGAAGAGTTGCAGCGGCAGACCGGGAGGAGCAAGACTAGAATCCAGCCGCAAGGTGGTTTTGCCAGCAATAAAGGGGCTCTACCTTATCCAGTCCAGGGTAAGATTATGTCTCGCTTCGGGCCAAAACAGCATAAGAAATTTGGCACTAAAATTCGTAGCAACGGCATTGAGATAGCCACCGAACCACTGTCTCCAGTGGTCGCCGTCTACGGTGGACAAGTTCTTTATTCCGAGTGGGTGAAAGGGTACGGCAAGGTGATCATCATTGATCACGGTGACAAGTACTACACTCTCACTGCCCATTTGGCGGAGGTGTTGAAGGAGACTGGGGCAACGGTAGAGTCGGGGGAGATCATTGGCTATGCAGGGTATTCTCCCATTGAGCAAAGTGGGGGCAAGGTTTATTTTGAAGTCCGTCACCTTGGCAAAGCCATTAACCCGGAGGCCTGGTTGCTCCCTGCGTTGGCCAGTGCAGCAGGCGTTAGGGCTCGATAGAGGCACGAGACTTGCAAGATATGTCACCTTCATCGGCGGAATGTACTCACAAACGCTGAGGTGTCCGGGGGTCGCTAGTCTTTCAATTCATGAATTCTGTTGAGAATTTATTCGATCAAGACTAGTGCTGGATTAGCAAAATTACTGAATATCTGCTATTTTACAAAGTGTACTTTATTTGCTGATTGAAGCACTAGGGAGGATGCATGTCGATTCGTAAACTTAGATTGACCATTTTGGTCGTCATACTGGTAGGATTGGTAGCGGTTTTTGCCTGGGAGCGGCTAAGCATTCAGAAGGTATCTGCCGAGGACAAAACCGTCTACGAGCAACTACAGGTATTCAGCGATGTCCTTGACATTGTACAAGAAAATTATGTCGAGGAGGCGGACAGTAAGGAGTTGGTCGAAGGTGCCATCAGCGGCATGCTGAAGACGCTGGATCCTCACTCCTCCTATCTTAATCCTGATGCTTACAAAGAACTGCAGGTGGAAACCAAGGGTAGTTTCGGAGGCATTGGTATCGAAATCACCATCCGTGATGGTTTTTTGACCGTTGTTTCACCCTTGGAAGGGACTCCTGCCGATGACTTGGGAATAGAGGCAAGTGATCAGATCCTCCGGGTGGACGGTGAGCCCACCAAAGAAATGACCCTGATGGAGGCGGTCAAAAAGATGCGTGGCCCCAAAGGAACTAAGGTGGTCCTTACCATAATGCGGGAAGGGTTTACAAAACCGAAAGATTTTGTGATCACCAGAGCCACTATTGCCATCAAAAGCGTGAGGGCCGAGACCTTAGAACCAGGTTACGGCTACCTTCGTCTCTCTCAATTTCAGAGCACTACTGCCAGGGATCTGCGCCAGGCACTCACCAAGCTAGAGAAAGAAAATCAGCCCATGAAAGGACTGATATTGGATATGAGAAACAACCCCGGTGGTCTCCTGGACCAGGCCGTCAAGGTGAGTGATGAATTTATCGACGAAGGATTGATTGTTTACACCGGCGGCAGACTCAAGAGTCAGGATATGAGGTTCGAGGCACACACAAATACCAGGCCCCACCACTATCCTATTGTCGTACTTGTAAATGAAGGTAGTGCCAGTGCGGCGGAAATTGTTGCCGGAGCTCTTCAGGATCACAAGCGAGCTGTGGTGGTGGGAGTGGAAACCTTTGGCAAAGGTTCAGTGCAGACGGTGATGCCCCTCAGGAACGGCGCGGCTCTGCGCCTCACCACCTCTCTCTACTACACTCCTAGCGGTCGCTCTATTCAGGCCAAAGGTATTGAACCTGACATAGTGGTGGAGAGGGAACTACCCCGGAAGAGAGATGACGAACGCGGGCGACTCAGGGTGATTCGGGAAGAGGACTTAAAGAATCACATGGACGGAGAGGGAAAGACAGAATCTGGAGCCAAACCAGAACCCACCCAGGACTCCGAAAGAAAGCAACAACTGAAAAGTGATAATCAACTGGCTCGGGCACTGGAGGTGCTCAAGAGTTGGGAAATTCTCTCACAGATGAAGTACGCTCACGAGTAGCTGTTGCAGCCGTTGGGATGGTTAGAAC
>JAUWKY010000273.1 GCA_030613915.1 Syntrophobacterales bacterium | reverse complement strand
CCTCTTTCGATTTTCATTTTTGCATTCCCAATGTACGAACTCAGCAACATCCTTGTTTCGATGACACTAAGGTTCTATCGTCAATCTCTCAATCGACCATCATCAATCCTCAATCGCCAATCCTCAATCGCTCGCGCCGTTTCTTCCTTGTTCTCCCCTCCGCTTTGTGATAATAGGTCCAGGAGCAGGAGAAACCAGCCATGCGAGACAAAAAGCAACCCGTTCAGGTCAAATGCCCCAAGTGTAAACGAACGCAAATAGTTTACATCCCAGAAGAAGATATTCCTGACTGTCCAGATTGCAGGGTCCAGATGAACATCGAAGAGCTTCTGGACGAGGGAAAGTCATATTAATCAAGTTGGCAAGAGAGGTGGGAGGAAAGATCTAACTGCCCCTGTTTTGGAACCATCTGACAAAGGAGGCTTGAATGAAAAGAGTTATGATTGTGGTGGCCATTTTTGCGGCACTTTTCTTATGTTTTTCCCAGGTACAGGTATTGGCGGCCGATATTGGCCTGGCAAAGAAGTCGACTCTGGAGACCATTCTCAAGCGGGGTGAACTCCGGGTGGGGTTTGAATCCGGTTATAAGCCCTTTGAGATGACCGACAAGAGAGGCAATTTTGTCGGCTTCGACATTGACATGGCCAAAGAGATGGCCAAAGCCATGGGTGTAAAGTTTGTCCCGGTAAACACGGCCTGGGACGGCATTATCCCTGCTCTGACCACCAAAAAGTTCGACATCATCATGAGCGGCATGACCATCACCCAGGAGCGTAACCTGAAGGTCAACTTCGTCGACCCTTACATTATCGTGGGGCAGACCATCCTGCTGGCCAAAAAACACCGCGGCAACGTGAATTCCTACAAGGATTTGAACAACAAAAAGTACACTGTAACCTCCAAACTGGGAACCACCGGTGAGCAAGCAGTAAAGCGACTCATTCCCAAGGCCAACTATAAGTCCTTTGAGACCGAACCCGAGGCCGCCCTCGAGGTGGTCAACGGTAAGGCCGACGCTTTTGTTTACGACCTGCCCTACTGCGTGGTGTTCAATGCGCAACAGGGTAAAGGCAAGCTGGTGTTTCTGGACAAGCCCTTTACTTTTGAGCCGCTGGCCTGGGCCATCAACAAGGGTGACCCGGACTTCATGAACTGGCTCAATAACTTCCTGAGGCAGGTAAAAAATGACGGCCGTTATGACCGCGTCTACAAGAAGTGGATCAAAGGCACTAACTGGATAGAAGGTATTCAGCAGTAGGACGGCAGTGGAGTGCAGGCGTAAGATACGATTCACTTTAAAAGACCGCTTTCCAGGGGGGCCGGCAGTCATTCTCTGACCGCCGACCCCCATTTTTGTGGAGCGCTGGCAGTATGGGGGAAAGCGTGTCTTGCTCGTAGGATTAACCTGGTCTATCAGATATGGGCAAAGAGGCAAGAGCCGGCGGATAATTTCCAAAGGGTAACGACAGTGACAAAGGGCAGCTTTTCTCTAACCGATTATCTCCGAACCCGGGGTTGGCGCCATATCTCCATTTTCCTCTTTTTTGTAATGATAGCGGCGGTTGTCGGCGGAATGTACTTCGCCACCCTGAAGGTAGACTATATATGGCGCTGGTATCGGGTGCCCCAGTATTTCTATTACAAAGACACGATCGAGACCAAGGCGGAGATAGAGGGCGAGGTGGCCACCCTTGTCACCAAAGGGGACCAGGTGGAGGTCACGGTCCGGGGCGATGGAGAGGAGGAAACCTATAGCGTCCCGGGACAATCGCTACTAGTGAATGAGGGGGATTTTATTTATTCCGGCGATGTTCTGGGGTCCTATCAGAAATGGAAGGTGGGCATTCTTATTCAGGGGCTGTGGGTCACCCTGAAAGTGAGTGTCCTCGCTGTGCTGCTGGGGATCGTTCTAGGCCTTTTCACCGGATTGGCCAGGATTTCCAACAATCCCGCCCTGAGATGGTCGGCGATTACCTATATCGAACTGGTTCGAGGCTCACCCCTACTTGTGCAGATTTTTATCTGGTATTTTGTACTGGGCACCGTGATCAATAACTTGCTGGACCAAACTGGCTTGGGCCAACTGCCGCCTATCTGGTACGGGGTGGCAGCCCTGGCGGTTTTTGCCGGGGCTTATGTGGCTGAGATAGTCCGGGCCGGCATTCAGTCTATCCACCGGGGCCAGATGGAGGCAGCCCGCTCTCTGGGAATGACCTATCCCCAGTCTATGCGCTACATTATCCTGCCCCAGGCCTTTCGGCGCATCCTACCGCCCCTGGCGGGACAGTTTATCAGTCTTATCAAGGATTCATCGCTTCTGGGGATCATTGCCATTCGTGAACTCACCAAGGCAACCAGGGAGGTAGTTACCACCACTTTGCAACCCTTCGAGCTCTGGTTCGTCGCCGCCTTACTCTACCTGGTGCTGACCTTCGCCCTGTCTATGTTTGTGCAATATTTGGAGAGGAGGACTGCGATCGGTGGTTAGAGCAGAAAGCGTTTACAAGACCTTCTACACCACCCACAAGATTGAGGCCCTGATTGATGTCTCCTGTGGAGTTGACAAGGGTGAGGTGGTGGTGATTATCGGCCCCTCGGGGTCAGGAAAAAGCACCATACTGCGCTGCCTGAACATGTTGGAGAAGGCTGACAAAGGCCACATCTTCATAGACGGTGTCGACATTCTGGATCCCAAGACCAACATTAACAAGGTCAGGGAAGAAATGGGTATGGTGTTTCAGTCCTTCAACCTCTTTCGTCACAAAACGGCTCTGGGCAATTTAACCCTGGCCCAGACAGTGGTGCGCAAGCGCTCCAAAAAAGAGGCGCAAGAGAAAGCTATGGCCCTATTGGAAAAAGTGGGCATTCCTGACAAGGCCGACTCCTATCCGGACAACCTCTCCGGTGGGCAGCAGCAGCGGGTTGCTATTGCCAGGGCTCTGGCCATGGACCCCAAAGTGATGCTCTTTGACGAGCCAACCTCAGCTCTGGACCCCGAGATGATTGGAGAGGTACTGGATGTTATGAAGACCCTGGCCCTGGAGGGGATGACCATGGTAGTGGTGACTCACGAGATGGGCTTTGCCAGGGAAGTTGCGGATTGGGTGATTTTTATGGATGAAGGCCGGATTGTTGAAGTGGGCACGCCGGAACACTTTTTCAAAAATCCCACCCATGACCGGACCAAGCTATTTTTGAGTCAAATTTTATAGATGGAGTAAGGCGAACTTCTGAAATCCCAAACTCCAAATCACAAAGACTGAGGTTTCAGGTTTCAGTGTTCAGGTTTCAGTTTTCTTGTTTTTCTTCCCGGACACCTGCCACCCGACACCTGAAACCTTGAGATTGGGTGATTTGGAATTTCTATTTCTACAATATTCCAACCAGAATTGCTTAATTGAGAAACACCTGCCGGTATGCGTCAATGGATTCCATCACCTTGCCAGCACCACGGGTCACCGTAGTGAGCGCATCTGCTTCCACATGCACCGGAAGTTTCAGCATGTCACTCAACAGGGTGTCCAATCCCCTGAGCAGTGCTCCGCCTCCCGCCAGCCAGACACCATTGTGCGTGATGTCTGATGCGAGTTCCGGTGGTGTCTTTTCGAAGGTCCGCTTGATACTCTCAATTATGACATTCACCGGCTCTGTCAGGGCGCGCCTGATTTCTTGATCGTCTACCTGGAAAGATCTGGGTATTCCTGTGAGTATTTCCTTCCCTGCGACTCCAACCGTC
>JAUWKY010000071.1 GCA_030613915.1 Syntrophobacterales bacterium | reverse complement strand
TTCTTTTTTATGGGCGTCCGCCCGGTCTCCTAACGCATGGCGTTGAGCCCCGGGTGGACCGAAACCGGTCGCCTCGGGGTGGAATACTGCTTCAGTAACCATTTGAACTCAAGCCCCGGGGCGGGCACCCCGGGGCTTTTGGTTTTTAAAATCACAATTGTGAGGAGTTGTTGCCATGATTATCGTCTTGAAACAGGGAGTGAGCAAAGAAGAAGAAGAGCAAGTCCGCAGCATTCTGAGGGAAGAAGGTTGCCTCATCCGTGAGATGAGCACTGGTGACGAAACCGTAATCGGCGCGGTGGGTGAAGTGAGTCGCGACATACGGGTTTTTGAACAGCTGCCCGGAGTGGCCAAAGTAATGCCAGTATCTCAGCCATACAAATTGGTAAGCCGGGAGATGCATCCCGAGGATACTGTGGTCCAAATTGGTGATGTGGAGCTGGGTGGTCCCCGCATTGTGGTCATAGCTGGGCCCTGTGCCATAGAAAATCGTGAGCAGGCTATGACTATCGCCAGGGAGGTGAAAAGTGCGGGTGCTGTGTTATTTCGCGGCGGTGCCTTTAAACCGCGCACTTCACCATACTCTTTCCAGGGACTGGGAGAGGAAGGCTTGAAGATTCTCGCCCAGGTCCGAGAAGAAACAGGATTACGGATTGCCACCGAGATGACCTCTCCCAACCAGGTAGACCTAATGATCAAGTACGTGGACGTGGTCCAGATCGGCGCCCGCAACATGCAAAACTTCGAATTGCTTCGCAGCGCTGGCCGCATTGGCAAGCCCGTGTTGCTCAAACGGGGCCTCTCAGCCACCATAGAGGAATGGCTGATGTCAGCCGAATACATTCTTTCCGAGGGGAACGAGCAGGTTATTCTCTGTGAACGTGGTATTCGTACCTTTGAGCCTTACACCCGAAATACCCTGGACCTCTCCGCCATCCCTATAATCAAAAACCTCACTCACTTGCCGGTGGTCATCGATCCCAGCCACGCCACTGGACTCAGGGAAAAGGTAAGTCCAATGGCTCGAGCCGCCATCGCCGCTGGAGCAGACGGTCTTATGATCGAGGTGCATCACGACCCGTCTAAGGCGCTCTCCGACGGGCCCCAGAGTCTCTACCCGGAACAGTTTGGGCAGCTCATGAGAGACCTTTATGTAATTGCTCCGGTGGTTGGCAAGCAACTTGACTTCGGCTATCTGGACAAAGCCACCGCTGCCCCGATTTTGCCCTCGTCCAGAATCGGTAGCCAGAGACGAGCTGTTTTTGCCGGTGAGATGCAAGCTTTCGCCCACAAAGCGGCAATGCAGTTCTTTGGTAGCGGCATCAACATCGATTCAGTATCCTCGTTTCGCACCGTTTACAAAGAGGTGAAGGAGGGCAATAGTGACTTCGGTGTAATTCCTCTGGAAAATTCTTTAACCGGTAGTATTCATGAAAACTACGATCTGCTCCTAGAGTATGACGTTAGAATCGTTGGAGAGATAACCCTGCGGATCGTCCATGCCCTCATTGGCCATCCTGAGACTAAGTTTGAGGACATTAAACGGGTCATCTCTCATCCCCAGGCCCTTGAACAGTGTCGCGATTTCCTGGAGAACCAGCAGGGCTGGGAATTGGTCGCGGCCAGGGACACGGCCACAGCAGTGCGCCGGGTTAAAGAAGAAGGAAACCCTGGCGATGTTGCCATCGCAGCAAGAGAAGCAGCAGATCTCTTCGAGCTTAGCATACTCAAAGAAGGCATTGAGACCAACGCCAGAAACTACACACGCTTTGCGGTCATTGCAGCACATGCACTAGACAACGGCCCCAAGAAAAAATCTTCCCTCGTCTACGCCACCAGCAACAAGCCAGGCTCCTTATTTGATACCTTGAAGATTTTTTCTGAAAACGGGATTAACCTGGTTAAGCTGGAATCCAGGCCCATTCATGGTAAACCGTGGGAGTACATGTTCTACGTTGACTTGGAGGCCGACCTGGAATCGGATGAACTTCAAGGGGTGATGGAGGAGCTCTCGGAAAATGCCGAGTTTCTCAAAATACTGGGATGCTACTGAACAAAATGAGCCAGCGACTAATCTACTAGCAGGCTGCTGAAAAACTCAATATCTGCAGTACGAGCATCAGATCCGTCATTCCGGAAGGCGCGAAGCGACTATCCGGAATCCAGAAAAAACAATAATTTACTGGATACCGGATCTCGACTTCGTCTCGTCCGGTATGACGTTTGGGGCCGTTTCCAGGCTTTTTCAGCAGCCTGCTAGACCCTTAGTCCCTAGTGCCTAGTTGTTCTCCTGCCTGCTTGTCCCGCCTGTCCCGAGCGTAGTCTCGGGGAGCGTAGTCTCAGGGCTGCCAACTGCCTCCTGCTCGCTTACTCCTAGGTCCTCTCCCAGGGTCTTTAGAATGATCTCCGGCCCTTCCCCAAACTCCTTTTCCCATTTCCTGATGTGACCCTGGTCCGCGAAGCTGTAGTAGCGGTTTCGGCCAATAATCAGATGATCGAGCACCTGAATGGACATGATCTTACCAGCCAGAAAGAGATCTCTGGTAATGGTGAAATCCTGGGTTGAGGGGCTCGGGTCTCCCGAAGGATGATTGTGGGCAAACACCATAGCTGCTGCATGATGCTCGAGACCACTTTTGATGACTTCACGCGGATAGACCGCACTTGAGGTGAGACTGCCCTCAAACAGGGTCTCCACCTGAATCACCTCATTGCGGCCGTTGAGGAAGATCACTTTGAAGACTTCTTTTTTTAAGTCACGCAGAGAGTGCAGGAGGTACTCGTAGACCTCACTGGAGGAAGAGATGAACTCGCGGCCCTTCAGCCGCTCCTGCAGGAATTTACGCGCGACCTCGTGCACCAGCTTCAAGCCGAGAGCATTTTTCGGCCCAATGCCTGGAACCTGCTGTAGTTGAGCCATGGAGGCCTCCAGCACCCCAGCGAGGCCATCGAAGCACCGGAGTGCTTCACGTGCAATCTGTTTACAGTCCCGCCTGGGAGTTGCCAGAGTCAAGAGGAGTTCGACAATCTCCTCATCCGTTAGCTTTTCCAGACCGTGATCAAGGAACTTCTGCCGAAGTCTCTCACGGTGGCCAGCAACACGGTTGCGCCAATCACTCGCATCCATTTTGGTGCCCCCCTTTTTCAGCTGGCAGCTGAAGGTAATAAATGCGCCTAATCTTCAAAAATCAACACTTCCTGTCTGCCTGCTGCCCTCTGCCTGCTGTCTACTACATCCCCACTCCCCCCACCGAAGTTTGGCAGTCAGGACATCGACCCTTCTTGATGGCATAGTGCCCGGTAGCAAAGCCAAAACGATCTATGAGCACTCCCCCACAATTATGGCAGAGAGTTTTCTCCCCTTGATCGCCGGCTACGTTGCCTGTGTACACATAATGTAAGCCCACCTGCAAGCCAATCTCCCGAGCGCGCTTCAGGGTGGCCACCGGAGTGCTCGAAGTATTCTTGAGCATGTAGGTTGGGTGAAAGCGGCTCACATGCCAGGGGGTCTCTGGTCCCAGTTCCACAATAAACTGGGCGATCTCCGCAAGTTCTTGGTCGCTGTCGTTGACCCTGGGGATAACCAAGGTTGTAACCTCCAGCCACACCCCCATACTCTTGAGTTTTTTCAGCGATTCCAAAACAGGTGCAAGTTTGGCACCGCACTGTTCTTTGTAAAAATCATTGCTGAATGCTTTGAGATCCACATTGGCAGCGTCCAGGTAGGGTTGGATGCTATCCAACGCTTCAGGGGTCATATAACCGTTGGTTACAAAGATGTTTTTCATGTCGGCAGCGTGCGCCAGCTTGGCCGTCTGGTAGGCATATTCAAAAAAGATGGTTGGTTCAGTATAGGTATAGGAAATCGATTGACAGCGACTCTGACGGGCAGAGACTATTACTTGCTCAGGTGGAAAGTGCTCACCCATGATGCGTTTAACCTCTCTCGGCATCTGGGAAATGTCAGCATTCTGGCAAAAAAGACAGCGAAAATTGCAGCCCACAGTCGCTATGGAGTAGGTCCGGCTTCCGGGGTGAAAGTGGAACAGTGGTTTTTTCTCCACCGGATCCACATGCCTGGCGATTGCGCGAGCGTAAACCAGGCTCTGCAACCGCCCGTTTTGATTTTCACGTACGCCGCAGATTCCCCGCTTTTGGTCTTTGATAATACAGCGGTGCGCACAGAGATGGCACTGAACTCGTTGTTCTTCCAACTGCTCATATAGCATTGCCTCTCGCATGTGCTAAACTCCCGACGCGGAGACGCATAAAAAGGGATAACAGAAGGCATAGGGCATGGAGCATGGGGCATAGAGTAGATTGTAGATTACAGATTTCGGATTGTGGAATTTTTAGCTGCCCGCCTGTCCCGAGCTTGTCGCGGGGCTGCCTGCTGCAACCTGCCTGCTGCCTTCTGACCTCTGACCTCTAATCCCCGTCTCGCCGTTTCTCCGTGTCCCCGTGTCGCCCTTTCTCCCTCACGGGCGCAGAATAGCTTCGGGTGGGTGCTTCTCTTTCCACACAGGCGGCGGCGAAAATACCTTGAGGCTGCCCTGAGGCAGTTGGCCATGTTTCTTGTGCAGCGGCGTCTTGAGGGGTTCTTTGCAGGTGATAAATCGGTAGCTTATGTCCACTTTCATCACAATAAAGGCACCCAAGGGATTTTGCTGGAAGAAGGGATGATGCTCCAAAGAACGCGTCATTTTCCCTAAGGTCGGTGGGAAAAACAGGGCCGTACCCCACTGAATAGAGATAGGCCCCATGATCTTCTTAATCATTTCTTTGAGTTCCCAGACGCTGAAAAAACGAGCCTGGCAATAGATGTTGTCCTCTAGCAATCCCCTGAGGCGACGATGCATGGCCATCAGTGCATATTTATTGAGCACTCCCAGTACCACGCGGCGGCTCGTAACTCTAAAAGCCTCCGCCAGCGCTTTCTCCGGATCTTCGGCGAACTCCAAGGTGTTAATCAGGGTGGCGAGATCAAACTCATTATCCTCGAAGGGAAGATGTTCGGCCCACCCGAGGTGAAGGTCCGCACCTCCTCGTAGTCGACTTCGTGCCTGCTCCAGCATGTACGGACTCGCATCCAGGCCGGTCACCTGAAGTCCCAACTCTCTAAACCATTCGAGATGAATACCTGTGCCGGATCCAATGTCCAGAAGTCTTTCCCCAGGACGGGGTTCCAAATAGCGCTTGATGAGAGCCCGCTCCAGTTTAAGCACCCGCGCACCACCCGGCCTCTGGTACCATTCATCATAGTGCTGGGCGCACTTATGATCAAACCCGCTTTTCAAGTTAATTCCTCATCATTCCTTATGGGTTAGCTCTATTATAACAACCTTGCCGTCATTCTGAAACTTTGCCCATAAGACTAGACACTAGGCACCCCACAGAAGTAGTCAGTGGTAAGTAGTTGAGAGGCAGTCAATTTCGATTTCTTTCCTCCTGAATTCTGGATTCTGACTCCTGGCTCCTTACTCTATGCGCCATGCTCTATGCTCTTTAAATATCCTCCCTCAACACGGCACCTTTGGCACCTGAAGTCACGAGTTTGCTGTAACGATAGAGATAGCCTTCCTTGATCCTGGGCTCTGGGGGCTGCCAGCGCTGCCGCCGTTCTTCTAGTTCCTCATCAGAAACTTTCAGCGTCAAGCGCTTGGCGGGGATGTCGATTGCAATCCGATCCCCTTCCTCCACCAGGCCGATGGGGCCGCCATCAGCTGCCTCTGGAGAAATGTGGCCGATTGCTGCCCCCTTGGTGCCGCCACTGAAGCGGCCATCTGTAATCAGGGCCACCTCCTTGTCTAACCCCATGCCCGCAATGGCTGAAGTTGGGGTCAACATCTCTCGCATACCAGGTCCACCTTTGGGACCTTCGTAGCGAACCACCACCACATCGCCCTTACGGATCTGCTGGCTCATTATTGCATCCACCGCGGCTTCTTCGGAGTCAAATACCCGGGCGCTTCCTTCATTTACGGCCATTTCCGGGGCCACTGCCGACTGTTTCACCACCGCCCCCTCTGGCGCCAAGTTGCCGAACAAGATAGCAATTCCTCCCACATCGTGGTAGGCATCTCCCAGAGTACGGATCACTTGGGGATCCCTCACTTGTATCCCCTGGAAATTTTCGCCCACTGTATTGCCGGTGACGCTTAGAGGGCTACGGTGAATCAGGTCGGCCTCATCCAACCTGGCCAGCACCGCCTGAACCCCCCCAGCGGCATCGAGATCTTCCAGCCGGTGCGGACCAGCCGGGCTCAGACTGCACAGGTGGGGAATGCGGGCGCTCACCTGATTGAACAGCTCAAGGCTAAGATCTATTCGAGCCTCCTTGGCGATGGCCGGAACATGCAGTACCGTGTTGGTAGAGCAGCCCAGAGCCATATCTATGGCGATGGCGTTTTCAAAGGCTTCTTGAGTAGCAATCTGGCGCGGCGTTAGGTTGCCAGCGATCAATTCCATAATCTGCATACCCGCCTTCTTGGCCAATCGGTAACGGGCTGCCGCCACCGCCGGAATGGTACCATTGCCCGGGAGGCCGAGGCCCAGCGCCTCGGTGAGACAATTCATGGAATTGGCAGTGAACATCCCGGCGCACGAACCACATCCGGGGCAAGCGCAATCTTCAATCTCAGTCAACTGTTCTTCAGTCATCTTCTCTGATTTTACTGCGCCTACACCCTCGAAAACAGTAATCAAATCTATGGCTTTATTAGCCAGTCTGCCGGCGAGCATGGGGCCACCACTCACCACCAGCGCAGGGATATCGAGCCTGAGCAAGGCCATCAGCATCCCCGGCACCACTTTGTCGCAGTTGGGGATGGCCACAATGCCATCGAAGGGATGGGCCCGGGCCATTATCTCCACCGAGTCGGCAATGAGCTCACGGCTGCAAAGTGAGTATTTCATGCCCTCGTGGTTCATGGCAATGCCATCACAAACGCCAATGGTGCTGAACTCGATGGGTGTACCGCCAGCCATACGGACGCCAGCCTTCACAGCCTCAGCTATGCGATCCAGATGAATGTGGCCGGGAATAATCTCATTAGCTGAGTTTGCGATTCCCACCATTGGCCGGGCGATCTCTTCATCAGTGAAACCCATGGACTTGAACAATGACCGGTGAGGAGCCTTCTCTACTCCCTTTTTCATTATATCGCTACGCATGGTATTCCCCTTTTGAGGTACGATGAAAGTACTATATTGGGCAGTCTAAATGAGCGGCAGGTAGTCACTCCGTGGTCTTTTTGGCACTTAGTAACTCTAGAATAAAACCCCCCGATTATCAAGGATAAAAATAACACTTGACAGTGTTCATTGCTAGCTATAGCTTACCTACAAAAGGTAGCTGACCTCTTCATCCTCACGACCAGGAAGGGCAAAATGGATGATTATACGGCCGTCTATCCCATTGGCATCATTGCGGAGTTATTAAACATCCACCCTCGTACCCTGAGAATTTACGAACGCGAGGGTTTGATCAAGCCAGCGCGCCGCAGCGGGAAACGATTCTTTTCCAACAATGACTTGAAGTGGCTCAAGTGCCTGCGCAAACTTATCCACGAGGACGGCCTCAATATTGCCGGCATCAAGAAACTCTTGACCCTTGCCACCTGCTGGGAAATTCGTCAATGCTCCGAGGATGAGCGCAAAAACTGCCCGGCGGTGCTTGACTTTCCTGTTCCATGTTGGGAGCTAAAGCCAAAATCCTGTCTCAGCAAAGAGCTTGAGTGTCCCAACTGTGAGGTTTACTTGAAGAAGAAGCAGCAACTCATGCTCGACAGCTGCTGTGAGGACACGCCCTCCTGAAAAAACCTGGTGGCTTCGCTCCGGTTAATCAGCAAAAAAATTGGAATCATGGATAGATGTGGTACACTGGTTGAAAACACCTGACCAGCAGGAAGTTTTCACCTTCACTTGACGCAGCCTCTTGGAATTTTTATAATTCGAGCAGCTGCGGGAACCGACCAAGGAAAAACCTAAAGCTAAGCCCGGATATTTCATGAATTTCTGTCGCGAGACCACGAAGATGGGCATGCCACCGGGCAACTCGTCCCGCGGTACCGCGGGATTGGTTCCGAGGCGTACCTCAACGGTACGTCGCAGGGGCCGACACCCGAGGACGCCAGGAAGGACGGCCATATCCGTGGTCGCAGCAAGTGATTCATGAAATATCCGGGCTAGAGCACATGTTCCATTGAAACTCGTGAAAGGTTGAGTGATAGTGGCAGTTATCACTCAACCTTTGATATCTCTCACTGAAGCAATGAACCTCCAAGAGTTGTGGACTTTCGGTTGGGGTTGTCATGTACACTGTGGGCATCGACATTGGTTCTGTGAGCATCAATTGTGTGGTCGTAGACAAGGATGGAGATCTTACCTACGAAGCTCCCTACCAACGCCATTTCGGCAGATTCGTGGCCGAAACCCTCAAGACACTCCAGTCGATTTACGAACGCTTTGGCGAGGAGCACATACAGAGTGCCGCCTTCACCGGCAATCACGCCAAGATCATTGCTTCCCGACTCGGGGCACTTTATGAGTATGAATCCATTACTCAGGTACTTGGTGTGCTCTATGTGGTTCCAGACGCTTCTGCCATTATTAGTATGGGGGGGCAAGACGCG
>JAUWKY010000024.1 GCA_030613915.1 Syntrophobacterales bacterium | reverse complement strand
GGACTTGGCCGGGATGACGAATTGCAACACAGTCTCTTGAGTGGAAGTCCCCTTTTTTGCTTTTCTCCTGAATTCTAGATTCTGACTCCTGGATTCTGTCTCCTTTACCTTGTGCCCAGTGCTTACAGCCCCCGTGGTTGTATTTTCCGCCAAAACCACCAGAGGAACACCCCCACCAGTATCACGGCCAGGGCCCAACTCACGAGCTTGGGCCAAATAGAGACCATGCCTGGTAGAATCCTCCGTACCGTGTCCGCGGGAATGGCAAAGCTTATGCCCACACTACTACCAGTTGGGCTGAAGATGGCAGTATTAATACCAATTACCTCGCCGTCAGAATTGATGAGCGGACCGCCAGAATTTCCTGGATTGATTGCGGCGTCGGCCTGAATGACATTATGAATGATCACATCGCCGCTGATCCGAACATCTCGCCCCAACGAGCTGATAGTTCCCGTGGTCAGTGTCTGTCCCAGGCCAAATGGATTGCCCAGGGCCAGCACTTTCTGGCCCACGCGTAGATTCTTCGAAGAGCCCAATCGCAGGGACTTGAGCTGCTCTGGCGGTGCCTCGATTTTGATCACCGCCAGATCGCTACTGGGAGAACTGCCAACCAGAGTGGCCTCCCATCTACTGCCGTCTGCAAGGGTCACCTCCAGAAGACTGCTGCCGTTCACCACGTGGTAGGAGGTGACTATATGGCCTGCTTTATCAACAATAACGCCGGATCCGCTTCCTTCTGCTGGCATAGGATTAAAAAAGAAATCCCGGCCAATGCTCGTGGTGGTGATGTTCACAACACCGGCTGAAACTTGATGAAAAACGCGGATGGTGTTTTGCTCGCTACGGGTGAGGGCCGCAGCTTCTCCTACCATCCCCGCAATAATTGCAGAAATACCCATTATGAGCAGCAACCTAAGCTTTCGACCTGTTATGGTTGTAACTCTCATGCCTCTCCGTCCCTAATAATGCAGGCCAAAACATAACCAGCCGCGTGAACGCGGCTGGTTCTCATCATAAGTGGTTTTCTGTACAATGACCAGAGCAAAAATCGAGGACGATATGAGTTAGTGTCCATCCGGAAACCCTCTTTTCGGTTGTCATTCTGAGGAGCAAAGCGACGAAGAATCTCTTAGTTCGCGGGTTCGCGGGAGATTCTTCGCTTCGCTCAGAATGACAATGCAGGATATCCGGATGAGCACTAGTTAGAACTTGCCCGTTAGATCGTACCACCAGGTGCCAAGGTATTCGTAAATTGCTGCGGTGGAGGTATTCAGCGCGCCTCCTGAGGGGAAGAAACGAAGGGGATCGTTCGCACTCCAGCGAGCCTTGAAATCACAGGGCGCCGGCAAAAAGTGTATGCCGAGTGTTTTAAAAACCTTGGCAGCTCGCTCCATGTGGCTGGCCGAGGTTATAAGAACGATAGGGGGTGTAAGCCGCAATTGCTGAATGGCCTTCCCGTTTTCAAAAGTATTCCGCGATTTCCCTTCGATCACAATTCTCTTGCCGGGTATCCCAAGATCTAGGAGCAGTTCACGCATAAGCGCTGATTCCGTAACCTGTACCAAAGGATTGCCACTACCGCCGGAGATCACTATTTTGGGTCGATCCATGAGGTGATACAGTCGCACCGCCTCAACAAGCCGTTTAGTGGAACTTTGGGTTAGCCGACTTGAGACCGGCAGGGAATCTGCCGCCGAAGCGCCGCCGCTGAGCACTACCAGGGTTCCAGTCCTGGGAAGTCGCTCAGGATTAAGAGGGGTATATTTAGACTCGAGAGGGGTCAATAGCAAGTCTGCAGTGGGTGAGATGCTCAGAAGATAAAGAAACAAAATACCGACAGCCAGGATTACCCTGCCCAGTCTTCGGAACTTCAAAAAACTGAAAGTGAAACCGACCACCAAAAGCAAGATCAAAAAGCCGGGTGGCAAAATGAGTCGTTTGAGTATCTGGTACAACACAGTCATGAAATCCTATTGGTGCAAAGTTTAAGCAAAGGAAAAGCTGTCCTAACTAGCAGGCTGCTGAAAAACTCAATATTTAGAGTACGAGCATCAGGTCCGTCATTCCGGAAGGCGCGAAGCGACTATCCGGAATCCAGAAAAAACAATAGTTTACTGGATACCGGATCTCGACTTCGTCTCGTCCGGTATGACGTTTGGGGCCGTTTCCAGGCTTTTTCAGCAGCCTGCTAGGCACTACTTCCTAGCCCCAACCCATTATTCCTCAGTGCATAGTGTTTAGTTCCTAGTGCTTAGTATTTACTGCCCGCTGCCTGCTGCTAGCTGCCCGCTTGTCCCGCGCGGTGCCCCGGTCGCAGCAGGTCGTTTATAGTCTTAACTGGATTGAATGTCTCCTCAGGTATCTCAACGAACACTGTGTTCCAGTAGGCCATGCCTCCATTCCACAAACCCGGCAATTCTAATGCTTTCAATTCCCTACCGTCCTCGGTTTTTCGGGAGATAAACACCGCTTGTGGGTCGTAGAATTTAGTCAGATTGAAAGGACGGTCCTGGAAATCACGCAGCCCACAAACAATCTGTACTGGACTGAAATGGGTGGAAGCCCCTAAGATGGCCATCTGCTCTGGCGAATTCTGATCGATCTGAGCATATTCCACTATTTGCAGGCTGAGCCCACCTGACGGTTCTTGCACCCAAAAGGGGCCACCGCCTGGCTCGCCACGATTCTTAATCATACCGCAAACACGTAAGGGTCGGTTCAAGAGCTCCGAAAGCCTCGAACCCTTTTCTTTTTCGCTGCACTGCGAAAAACCCTCTGGTGGAGATACGCTGAGACGATGAACCGCAAAGTCGAGCACTTCCTGTAATACTCTTGATTCAACCGACCTCGACTGCAGGACGCTCAAGTAACTGAAAATCGCTTCCTGAAGCTCTAAAAGCATGCCGGCCTGTATTCTCTGAAGATGCACCACCTGATCACGATGGCCATCGGTTACCACGTTGTCAATATTCTTGATGAAAACGATGTCTCCTTGACATCTATTTAGGTTTTGCAGCAAAGCGCCATGGCCGCCGGGCCGAAATAGGAGGCTACCATCAGGCCGACGAAAGGGACGGTTTTCCAGATCTAGCGCCAATGTATTGGTGGCAGGGCTTTGTAAGGAAAAGCTTAGTTCATATTCCACTCCGGAGCTCGCACCATAATTTGCGGCTGCCCCTCGGCCATGATCCTTGACCTCCTTTTCATTCTCCGCCGCCCCGGTGAAATGAAGGCGGCACCGTTGTTTGCCATCTCGCACTGTGGGTATAGCCTCACCCAGGTGCTCTTCCAGCGCGGTCCGATAATGATCAGAATAGCGGTGAAAGGGAATCAGCCCCTTAGGCAGCGAACTATAGTTGAGCCCCTGTGCTTCCATAAGAAAGTCCAGAATTTCAGTGCAGTCCTCCGAGTCCAACCGCTCTTGCAGGGAAATCCCGGCCCTGGCCATAACTTCCGCCAGTGGCTCATAAAAGGCAAACTCCCCCAAGGACTTTATAAAATCCTGATAATCATGGTAGTCACTATCTGCTTGGTCTAACTCCTCGGCCTTCTTGCTTGAAGTTATCTCGTCCGCTCGGCTTCGGATGCGTTGCAGAAAGGCAAACATCCTAGTGGCTGCACCGGAGGCCGGCAAAAAAACGCTAAAACGCCCTTTGGCAGCTGTTTCCTCCCACAGAGCAAGCAAACGGCTCTGATCCTGGGTATCGAGCACAACAATCCCATCCCCGGGTGTGCAAGGCCGTTGCAGGGCAACCAGTCGCGGACCTTTTTCCAGGATGGCCATCTGCCTCCTGGCCTCTTCCTCGGTGATCCCCAACTGTTTCATCTGATCCAGGTCTGCCTGTGTGAACAAATCGTTGGTCATCGATATGTACCTCTTGATCTTTCATGGTTCGGCAATGTGCCAGTTCTATTTGATCGCGACCGGGAGGTCGCTCCTACAGGTATCACTCTCCTGATTCAGCTCTATGCCCTATGCCTACTTGGCCTGAGCCTCCTGTCCTGAGCACGTCGAAGGAGTCGAAGGCTGCGCTCTGCGAAAAACTAGTTGCCAATGCGGAGTTTTTTTGTACACTGGAACAAGCCGTGAGGTCAAATCGGTGGATCCATTTCCGGCAAAAGATTTGCCTACACAAGGTATCTCTCCGGACCATCTTGCCGAGCGCGTCCAGACACGTCTCCAGTGAACGGAACGCAAAATGGATGCAATTATTAATCCCTGATGAAAGGAGAAGGCCATGAAAAGAAAAGCTTCCTATAAACTTCGCGTTACCCGGAGAGAGTGCATCTATGTCCATGACGAACCCGACCACAGCCTGATGGTACTTGAATTGGAGGGAGAGCCTATTGAATACGAGGTGGGGGTGGCAGGCGAATTTGTCTCGCGCCGAAGTGTAAATTTCCACGACCGTATAAAGGGCTCGGGGCCTATGCAGGGTTACACCATAACCAATTTTCAGTACGGTTCGGTGTATAGTCGTTTTGAGGGGAAGCGAGACGGTAACACCAAAGTAAGTACAGGAACCTGGGAGACCTATAAAGGAACAGGCAAGCTAGCCGGCATCAAGGGCGAGGGTACGTTCAGGGTCACCACAGGGGAAAACACAAACGAGTTCACTCTGGACATGGAAGGGCAGTACGAACTCTGATTGAGCCCCGATCAGGACACCCCACATTTATTCTTCGACTAGTCACTAAGCACCAAGCATTCCACGCGATCAGATGGTGCTTAGTGACTAGTGCCTAGTTTACCCGCCCGCTGCTTGCAAATAGCTGCTCGTTGGATACTAACGGTGGCTGGACTCACTGTTAGGGTGAATCCGGATCCGTCTCCTGGCCAATGATATGAGCCAGGTCCTCTCTCGCCGCTTCGATATACTCTAGATTCCCAGTTATCGCATAGTTGTATGTGGGCTCATACCACTGCAGTTTCGTTTGTTTCTTGAGATAAGGTTTCAAAGCGAGAAATGAGTCAAGGAGTTCTATCCGCAGCTTGTTCTGCATTTCGAAGTCGCCCTGGCCTTGATTGTTAGCATGTTCTGCATATAATCGATCCAGCTCTTTCAGTTTGACCCTTATTTCTTTATCAGTCATCTTCGCTGCCTTTCTCTCCTATTCCGAAGCCGGTCCGAACTACCCGTCAAAACCAGCCCGGATGATTCATGAATCATCCGGGCTAAAAGCATGTGGGACCAAATGGTGTTTCTTTTTGCTTTCTTCCACTTTTCCGGATTTCTTCCGGTCGGGCTCCTTGGTGTTGTTGAATGGTAACAATATTGTCGTTGATGGCAAGTTCCACCCACTTGTAGGCGCTATTGATCACGGGTTGATTCATGGGCAGCCGCTTGCGGGTAAAAAAGAGTACTCTGTCCGCAGACCATCGATCAGGATAGTATTGGCGCCAGTCAAACTCGAACTTTCCCGAAAAAATGATGGCCTGAACGATAAGGTGGCGGGGCGGGGACGGTATGGCGCGCTTTAACCGTTTCTCGATCTCACCCTTAACCCTTTGGCTCATATCTTCAACCACCACCTGGGTGGGGTACTGATCACCCGGCGGCGAATTGCCAAAATTTCTTCTTACCTTGGCAAGACCTTTAACCACACCGCGGGCATCCCAGAAATCAAGATCTGTGTAGATATGGTACAGTCCCTTGCCCTTGGAGGCCAAGTCATAGATAATACGGGCCATAACTTTCCTTGTAAAAAAATCTGGGATTATTTTCTGAACCCAAAAAGATTGTCTTTATTAAACCACTACCATTAAAATTCTACTTTATATCGCTTTGTTATTCAACCTGAGCTCGCTGCATGAGTTCTTGCAGCGTTTGAAGATTCACCTCGTCAAAATCCCCCACCACCCTGTCAGCGGCGGCAAGTTCTGGCTCGCTCGCACTCGTGCTGATCGCCAGACAGCACATGCCGGCGGCTTTCGCCGCAGCCACCCCATGGGGGGCATCTTCAATCACGAGGCAACTCTCGTGACTCACCCCCAACTTCCTGGCCGCCGTCAGATAGATATCCGGTGCAGGCTTTCCGCGAGCCACCTGGTCACCACTCAAAATGAGATCGAACAGCCTGGTGATATTGAGCCTGCCCAAGGCCAAATCCACAAGCTCCTTCGGTGATGAGGAGGCCAAGCCAGTCTTAATCTGAGAGTCCCGCACTGATCTGAGCAACTGCAAAGCATGCGGCATCGGTCGGAGGAACTGCCGGAAGAGGCCGGCAATCAGCTGGTTACGCTCCTCAACCACATCGCTTACGCTCTCTTTGAGATCGTAGTGTTTTATCAAAAAGCCAACAGCTTCACTGGAGTCTAGTCCCATCATGACAGTTTTCAGTTGTGGCGAGTAGCGAAGATTCCTGCGAGCCAGGAGCTGTTGCTCAGCTTTCGACCATAGCGGTTCACTGTCGATAATCACCCCGTCCATATCGAATAAGACAGCTTCTAGTGCAGCCTGTTTTCTCATCACTTTCTTTCTGTAATTCAGAACCAACCACAAAGGTCACAAAGTGTGCTTTGGGATCTTAGTGGTTTAGCCCCAGATTGGCGTCGGATGAACTCCGCCGAGGCGGAAACCATCCGACCTACTCCTGAATTCTGCCTCCTTTACCTTATGCCTTGCGCCCTGAGCCTTGTGCCTTTTACTAAATGAAAAGGGCGCCTCATTCAAGAAAACCCTCGAGAGCGCCCGCTTCGGTTAGAATGTCGTTACTATCTATTCAGCATTTTCATTGTCTTCTTTTTGACTCTCCTCTTCATCTTCCTTGCCCTTGCCAAACTCTTTTTCCATTTCGGCCATCTCTCTGAGTCTGTCGTCCACCTTGCGATAAAGAGTGCCCTCCGGGTAGGTGCCGTCTTCCTGAATCTCGCCGGCTTCCATTCCGGTAAGAATTTCAATACCCTCTTCAACGGTGGTGACCGGGTAAACATGGAACTTACCTTTCTCCACTGCCTCCACCACATCACGTCGAAGCATCAAGTTATTGACATTTTTCTCCGGGATCATTACCCCTTGTTTACCAGTGAGCCCCTTATGCTTACAGATATCGAAGAAACCCTCGATTTTGCGGGTCGCCCCACCGATGGGCTGGATTTCTCCCTTCTGGCTCACTGAGCCGGTAACAGCAAGGCCCTGGTAGATTGGCACTCCGGAGATAGCAGAGAGCAGCACGTAGAGTTCGGTGCTGGAGGCGCTGTCTCCATCAATCATGCCATAACTCTGTTCAAAACAGAGACTGGCCGACAGGCTCAAAGGCTTATTGTGAGCAAACTTCTCCTTGATGTAGGCGTTAAGGATCATAACACCCTTTGTGTGTATGTTCCCGCTTAGTTTCGCCTCTCTGTCAATGTTTACCACCCCACTTTTACCCATGGAGACCGTGGCAGTGATACGACTTGGTTTACCAAATTCGTGATCCCCCGTCATCAGAATGGAGAGGCCATTGACCTGGCCCACTTTATGGCCGTCGGTTTCAATCCAAAAAATATCTTTCTTGACCAGTTCCTGAACTTTTTCTTCATAGAGACTGGCTCGAAACCTCTTCTTATCTATTGCCCTTTGCACATGCTCGCTCTTGATGTGTTTAGATTTATTCACACCAGCGTAATAATCAGCCTCTTTGAGCAGATCACTGATGTCGGCGAGTTTCAGGGTAAGCTTCTCCCGATCACCGGTGACCTCCATGCTATGCTCGAGAACCCGAGCGACGCCATCATTAGTCACATGACGTAGTCCTCGATCAACACAGAACTTGGACATCACGCAGGCACCCTGTTTGAGATTGTCCTCAGTGTTATCTACCTCGGTGTCCAGGTGAGCCTTGACCTTGAACAGCTTGGGGAAACGATCGTCGTAAATGTAGAGCAACTGATAGAGATAGGGATCACCGGTGAGAACCAGTTTAACATTGAGGGGTATGGGCGTTGGTTTCAGGGTGCGGGTGCTGAAGAGGCCATAGAGTTCGCCGAGATCTTCTATCTTGATCTCCCGATCTTTAATGGCCCGCTTCAGGGCCTCCCATGATATCCAGTATTTCAAAAGATCCAGGGCCTTCATTACCAGGTAACCCCCATTGGCCTTATGAAGGGCTCCAGGCTTGATCATGGTGAAATCGGTAAAGAGGGCGCCAAAATAGGCCTGACGCTCAATGCTGCCAAATAGATTCGGATAACTGGGATTTGATTCGATGATAACTGGTGCCCCTTCAGTCTCCGAATGATCTATGAGTACATTGATGTCGTATTTACGAAACGTCACTTCCTTTGGCGGCATAGGCATAGGAGCAGCCTGCTGTTGGGGCTCCGGCTTGGTTTTGAAGTCATCGATGCTGTCCAGTATGTCTTCTTGTACTTCTTTGAAATACTCCAGTGCTTCTTCCTCGTCCTTGAATTGCTCTTCCAGAGTTTCCATAAGGTGGCCGACCACGTACATGGCTATTTCGGCATCCAACTTATTGTGCTTCTCCCGGAAAGCTACTTCCGCCTTGCGGATTTCCTTGATGGCATCTTTCATCTCTTTCTGCAACTGGTCGCTTTTCTCCCTGAGGGCCTTCTTTTTGTCTTCAGGAAGCTGACTGAGCTCCTCCTGTGACATGGGCTGGCCCTCTTCGGTGCCGGGAACAATCACCATTCCTACTTGGGAGAATTGGAGAATGAACCCCTGCTCTTTCGCTCTTTTGGAGAGGGCGTCAATGATATCACGCCTCTTGCTTTCAAATCCTTGATGGACTTCGGCCTCTTTGGCACTGTAGTCCTCGCTGTCAAAAACCTCGGGTATTTTTTCCTGGAGCGTTTGCACGAACTGCTCCATGCTTTTTTTCAAATCTTTCCCGCGCCCGGCAGACAGACTGATACATTTTGGGCTATCAGGCTCTTTGAAATTGTAGACATAACACGAATCAGGAGGGGTCGGTTCCTCTTTGGCTGTCTTTTCAAGAAAGGTCCTGGCAATATACGTCAGTCCCGTCTTGGGCTGTCCCGCCACGAAAATATTGTAATCGATATCTTGCATGCCCATGCCGAATTTGAGCGCTTCAATGGCCCGCTCCTGAGCCACCACTCCTTCCTCGGGGGCGCAGAGTTTTTCGGTGGTATCAAAACCGAGAGACTCAGGATCAATGCGAGTGTAGAGCTGATCAACCGGCACTTCTTTGAACTTCTTGGCCATTACGTCCCTCCTTGAGATATCAGTAAGTGCGAACGCGATCTAAATATCATAGCGCTTCTAGCAATTGCAAGATGGCAATTGCCAAGCTCCACCATCGAGCGCAGTCAGTATACATTGTACTCCTACACATAAAAATACCACAGTTCCGCTATCCATTATGTCCGATCCTAATTTTTAATAATAAAGATTAGGGAAGAGGAAACCCAAACCCCGATGGCCGTCGATCAGGAGCCAATTAGATTTAACCCATAACCTCAAGTACCACCCGCTTCTTTTGACTGGCACCGGCAGCATTGACTATGGTGCGGATGGCGTTAATGGTGCGTCCCTCTTTGCCGATAACTTTACCAATGTCTTCCTTGGCAACCGACAACTCAATAATGGTGGTGTTGCGGCCAATTCTCTCGGCTATCACGATTTGATCAGGATCGTCAACCAGGGCTTTGACAATGTATTCCACCAGCGTCTTCATCGACCTTTCCTCTAGTGCTTCCACGGCTCGCCCTTTCGGATTCTCACTGGTTTGTTGCCTCATTCAACCACGAATCTACGGTGGATCGTGAAAACTTTGTCCGTCAGCCAATTCTTATAAGCACGCCCCTCCTAACATTTCGGATTGGGGATCTCGGATTTCGGATTGAAATTAATAAAGCTTAAATAAAGGACTTATTTCGAATTCCGCAATCCGCATTCCTAAATCTAAAATCGCTGGGGGCCCTCCTCCTGCCAAGGCCAGAGCTTCTCCAGGTTTTCCAGGCTCGCCCAGAGCGTCGCCTCTTCATGCGGCTCGAGAGTAACCACGGGTCTCTTTTCTTGATCGTGCAAGTACTGAAATAGCTCCTTAAATGGTGCTGTGCCGCTGCCGATGGGACCGTGGCTGTCGCTGTGGCCGTTGTTGTCATGAAGGTGAACCTCTTTGAGATGGGGACCCAAAGCGTCAAGCCATTCCGCTAAGGCAACTTCTCCGAAAACGTTCATATGACCCATATCCAGACAAAAACCGAGATTTTCTGAGTCCATCTCTTCTATGAGGGTAAGGATCATCTCCGGCGTTTGCTCATAAACGTTTTCAAGGTGGATCACCACCCCCATCTCTTCGGCCTGCCGAATGAGAGGTTCCCAGGTGGCCAAGCTTCCGGACAACCACTCTGCACGGTGTGCGTGATAACGACGTTCATCATAACCCGCATGAAACACTATGCTGAGCGGGCGGAAAAGGGGAACCAGTTCCATGGTCCGTTGCAGCCGCCGGGCTGTGACTGCCCGGATTTGTTCATCGATACCCCCGGGAGCAAGGTCCATAAATGGTCCGTGGAAAGTAGTGGTTCTACCGCAATCTGCAATGAGGCGGGCCACTTTTGCCATGCCCTCCTCACTGAATGTTTTCAGGACATGAGCGTCAAAGCCTATCTCCGGGTTTAGGCCGTAGTGAACAAATGACTCTAGGTATCGGTCTACAAGTTGCCGGTAAGGTGCGTTCACCTGCACTTGATCCAACAATCTGCCATAACGCCTCTTTGGGTCAAGGATTTGATCTCCCACTGTCTTTCAGCTTCCCATACTCATGGCGTCAGGCACATTTTCACTGCTGGCAATGTATCAATGCACCTCTGGTATTTTTTGGATTATGATGTGACTATTAACAAAATTCAAACGCTCAATTCGGCGACTCGATGGTCCCTGAAGCAGAACTTGTGATCGTGTACGAAAACTAGTTATTGCATAGTACATCCTTCTAAGCATTCTAGCGAAAGGTTTCCCGGAAATCCAGCAAAAACGATTTTACAATTAAGTCGTGCGAGACTATGGTAGGCGAGCAAATGGTACATCTCTTTCCGAGCTTGCAGCTGCTAACTACCTCACTGGAGTGCTGGAGTAACGGGTTGTCGCAGATCTACAACTTATGGGTTTTTCCAACACTCCATTACTCCAGCAAAGGGAGGCTGTTAAATCTTGAGAAAATAGTGGACATAATAAATTTAGTTGGGGCCGAATAGAAAAGGTGCATAGACGCTATGAAACAATACGTGATAGACCAATTGCGAGAAGGGGATTTTCTAAAGCTGGAAGATTATTTCAACGGCAATTCAGAGGCTGGCGATCTACCAGGGATTTACTGGGTCCTCGTGCCTGAATCGCTTTATGGAGAGCTGCAGTTAGAACACACGGACTGTCAGCCTTATTATTTCGCCGTCAATCTGGACCGCCAGTCCGTGAGCTTCGAACTGTTAATTCGCACCCGGGCTCGTCTCCGCTGTGGGTGCGTTCAGTATGCTAACAAAAACCAGCGCGACTATATTCTGGAGTACGCAGACGGGTTGTTTGAGAAATTAAAGCTCAAGACTTAGTAAGCGGTAAGCCGTAAGCGGCTGGACAAAATAATCATACGCTGCTTACTGCTTACTGCTCACCACTTACCGGATCGCTTTCTGTTGTAGCAACATGTCCGCCAGAACCAACCGCACCATGGCTGTGCAAACGGGCACGATGCGGGGTATGGCCGAGACGTCATGTCTTCCCTTGACCGAAAGCGTTATGGGTTCACCGTCCTCAGTGATGGTCTCCTGCTCCTTCTCA
>JAUWKY010000152.1 GCA_030613915.1 Syntrophobacterales bacterium | reverse complement strand
CACAAAGGATTTTTCATGATACAATCATATTCTGGGTGTACTTCGTGCTCTTTGTGTTTTATTAAAAATAGAAAACCTGGTCCTCCCCCGCTATGCGGGGGTCAGTTTTCAATGGGTTTGCCAGCAGAAGAGGTTTCAGGTGTCAGTGTTCAGGTGTCAGGAAAAAAAACAAAGTACTGAAACCTGACACCCGACACCTTAACTTAGGGTGAGCGTATCGGTGATTTCTCGGGAACGCAAAAAAGTGGCAGATAGTGCGCGGCGAGTAGTCATAAAGGTGGGGAGCTCTGTGCTCACCAGCAGCCGTGGAGTTGACCTGGGTGTTATCAATCGGCTTTGCGATGAGATATCCATGTTGAGGGAGCAGGGCCGCCAGGTGGTGATTGTTTCTTCTGGCGCCATCGCTTCCGGGATTCGTAAAGTGGGGCTGAGCGAGATGCCAAAGACCATCCCCCAAAAGCAGGCGGCCGCAGCTGTGGGCCAGGGCAGCCTGATTCAGGCATATGAGGAAGCCTTCAGCCACTATGATCTTAAGGTAGCGCAGATTCTGCTCACCAGCGATGATCTAATCAATCGCCGCCGCTACCTAAACGCGCGTCATACACTGCAAACGCTTTTAGACTGGGGGATAATTCCCGTCGTCAATGAGAATGACACTGTGGTAGTGGATGAAATAAAGTTTGGCGACAATGATAATCTCTCAGCGCTCATCGCCCAACTCACCGAGGCCGACCTGTTGGTTGCCTTGACCGACATGGATGGACTCTACGACTCTGATCCGCGCAAGCATCAGAACGCAAGTGTCGTTTCGGTGGTTCACCGCATTGATCAGCAGGTGGAGGGCTTTGCAGGAGGCCAGCCGGGGAGGTTGGGCACTGGCGGCATGGTGAGCAAACTGCTGGCAGCAAAGAAAGTTACCGCTGCTGGCGTGCCGATGATCATCGCCAACGGCAGAAATCGCTACGTTCTGAAGCAGATCTTCGATGGCGAGGAGGTGGGTACCCTCTTCCTGCCAGCCGGGCGGCGGCTGTCCAGCAAAAAACAGTGGATAGCTCATACCCTCAAACCCCAGGGAGACATTATTCTGGACGGTGGGGCCGCAGAAGCATTGAAGTCGCGGGGCAAGAGCCTCCTGTCCACTGGAATCATTGGGCTCAGAGGAGAATTCGAAGTGGGATCTCCGGTGCGCTGCTTGAACAATGAAGAGGAAGTGATTGGCATCGGTTTGGTGAACTATTCGGCTGATGAAATTGACAAGATAAAAGGTGTACGCAGCCACAGAATAGAGGATATTCTGGGGTACAAGCATTCAGATGAGGTAATTCACCGAGACAACTTCGTATTGAGGGAAGCAATTGCATCGGACGATGAACATACATAACACGTGGCATTTGACCTAAAATTCGAAATACGAAGCAAATCCGTCCGCCGCTAAGAACGAGGAGGAAAGATGGGCACGACGATCCAGAAGATGATCCAGTCAATGTCTCAACGTGCCAGGGAAGCGTCCAGGCTCATGGCCCGGGCCCATAGTGAAGCCAAGAACCTTGCACTCAGAGAAATGGCCGCTTTGTTGCGGCAGCACCGCACCGAGATTCAAGCAGAGAACAGTAAGGACGTGGCCGCAGCAGAGGCAGAGCTGGGGGCTGCAAAGATCGACCGGCTCCGTATCACTGATGGGGTGCTGGAAGATATGGCAACTGGACTGGAAGAGGTTGCACAGCTTTCTGATCCGGTGGGTACCATTGGTAAGATGTGGACTCGTCCCAACGGGATGAAAGTTGGTAAAATGCGTATTCCTTTGGGAGTCATAGGTATTATCTACGAATCGCGGCCCAATGTTACCGTAGACGCAGCTGGTCTCTGTCTCAAAGCTGGTAATGCTGTGATTTTGCGCGGTGGCTCCGAAGCGATTAACTCCAACAGCTGTCTGGCGAGCATTCTGCAAGAAGCGTTAAGAAAAGGGGGGTTGCCAGGAGAGGCTGTTCAGGTGGTGTCCACCACCGATCGTCAGGCGGTCACCGAACTGCTGAAGCAAGAGGACAACATTGATGTCATAATTCCCAGAGGCGGTGAGAGTCTTATCCGCTTTGTGGTGGAAAACGCTCACATGCCGGTGCTGAAACACTATAAGGGAGTATGCCATATTTTTGTAGATGCCAGCGCAGATTTTACTATGGCCGAGACCATCTGCATGAACGCCAAGGTTCAGCGCCCGGGCGTCTGTAATGCCCTGGAGACTCTCCTGGTTCATGAGGCTGTGGCAGAGAGCTTTCTGCCTCGGGTGGCAAAATCGCTCTCCGAGGCCGGGGTTGAGCTTCGCGGTTGTCAACGAACCCAAACCATCCTCCCGGGGGTGAAGGAAGCCGCCGAGGCGGACTGGTTTGAGGAATACCTAGATCTCATTCTTGCTGTCCGGGTGGTTCCCAATATGGCTGGTGCCATCGAGCATATTGAAACCTATGGTTCCATGCATACCGAGGCCATAATCACCACTGATTATCAACGGGCACATCAGTTCCTGCAGAAAGTCGACTCGTCCGTGGTGCTGGTCAATGCCTCGACTCGTTTCAACGATGGCTTCCAGTTAGGGCTGGGGGCAGAGATTGGCATTAGCACCTCCAAGCTCCATGCCTTCGGCCCAATGGGGGTTGAAGAATTGACCACCAACAAATTTGTGGTGCTGGGCGACGGTCAGGTCAGGGAGTAGTTTCAACGAAGCACTAGGGACTAGACACTAGGCACCAGCAAAAGTTTCTTCTAGAAAGTTTTTGCAGTGCATAGTGCTTAGTAGTTTCAAAACCCACCTGCTGTGCTGGTGGTATAGTTTAGCTATGCTTGTAAATGAGTAATATCTGCTTTGGTTTGAAGAGTGGATAGTCTAAAGATGAAATCCCCCTTTATCCCCCTTTACGAAAGGGGGAGATTTTAAAGTGATTACATGGAGTTCCCCCCTTTGATAAAGGGGGGTTAGGGGGGATTTTGGAACAGGCATTTCTCTAACCTTTGCTTGAGAGAACCCCCTATGGGGGCGCCACCCTTTCGGGTCGGCTCATGGACCAAAGCCCCCCCCCGGAGTCGGGGGGTATCTAGTTGCTAGTCTCTGGTGGATGCACAGGAGAGAGCCTTTGGCTGTTGGCATTATGGGCGGCACCTTCAATCCGATTCACTTTGGTCACCTGCGGGCTGCTGAAGAGGTGGCCGAATCGCTGCAATTGGCGCAGGTGATCTTCATGCCTGCAGCAAAGCCGCCACATAAATCCGAGGTGGGGCTGGTCTCTTTTGATCATCGTTGGCACATGCTTGAGTTGGCGACGGCAGGGAATCCGTTATTCGTGTTGTCGGATCTGGAATACCAGCGTCCGGGCATATCCTACTCGGTGGAAACATTGACGCAACTGGCCAAAGAACGTGGTGGCAGCGAAGAGCTCTACTTCGTCTTGGGTTTGGACGCCTTCCTGGAACTGCCCACCTGGAAGAGCTACCGAGAGCTCTTTTCCCTCTGCCACTTTGTGGTTGTAGCCCGGCCTGGATTTTCCCCAGAGTCTCTAGATGCCATGCTTAACACGCAGGTCTCGGCTAGTTATTCCTTTGACTTTCAGGTGCAGAGATACCTCCACCCTAGCCTGCGTACTGTCTACTATCGCGAGGTAACACTGTTAGATATTTCCTCCTCCACCATTCGCAAACTTCTGGCCGAAGGGGGCACAGTGCGTTATTTGCTGCCGAGAAAGGTGGAAGAGTACATCCAGCAACAAGGACTTTACCAGCAACGATAGAGAGACCCGAGAAACATGAAAAGGAGCCATGGTAAGCAGGGTGCGACCAAGAAGGTGAAGGAAATCCCGGCTCTAGAAAAGGCCTTGTTATGTGCTCAGGTGGCGGCTGATCATAAGGCCGAGGAGCCAACAATATATCAAGTTGATGAAATCGTTACCTATACCGACTATCTTGTTATCTGTGCCGGACGTTCCACTCGGCATGTTCAGGGGATAGCCGGATACATCGAGGAAGCACTGGTTCAGCGGCGGGTCAAACCCATGGGCGTGGAGGGCTTGACTGAAGGTCATTGGGTATTGCTTGATTTCAATGACGTGATAGTCCATATTTTCTATCAGCCCATGAGAGCTTTTTACGATTTGGAAGGGCTTTGGTTTGAGGCCCGGCAAATAGAATTCGCAGAGACGGGAGGACCAGATTAGGGCCCCCATTGAGATAGAGCTCCATCGGGTGTTATCCGTTATTTGTTATAGGAGTTAGGAGAAATATAATCAGGGTTATGTCTCGTTGTTGACAGAGGTACAGAACAGTGGTTGATGTGCTTCCCAGTAACGTATAACGTATAACCTTCAATTGAGCGGTAACGCTCCATTGAAGAATTGAAGAATATGAGACTCTCAAAACCCATGCGAGGGATTGAACTCGCATAGGGAAAAGAGATTTGTTTATGACAGTAAGAAAGCCATTGAAGCTCCTGATTTTTTTTGTGGCACTGCTTATTGTGGTGGGACCCCCGACCAGATTGGCGCAGGCCGACCTTTCCATTGAGGAAGAAAAGAAGATAGGGCGACAGTTTATGAAAGCGGCTTTGAGCCAACTGAGGTTGATTCAGGATCCGGAGGTGGTCGGTTACGTCAACAGGGTGGGCCAGGACATTGTGAAACATCTCGAATTCCACCACTTTCCCTACCATTTCTACGTAGTGGACAGTGGTGCCCTGAATGCCTTTGCGGCTCCGGCAGGTTACGTGTTCATGAACCGCGGCCTTATTGAAATCATGGACGATGAAGGAGAGTTGGCCGCCATCCTGGCGCACGAGATCGCTCACGTCCAGTCCCGCCATATCGCCCAGCGTATGGCCAGGGCGAGGACATTGAATCTGGCCGCTCTCGGCGGCATGTTGGCCGGAATCTTTTTGGGCGGTGAGGCTGGTGCGGCGGCTATCGCTGGAAGTCAGGCGGGCGCCACTTCGGCAATGCTGAACTACAGTCGCCAGGACGAAGAAGAGGCCGATCGCAAAGGGCTGCGCTACCTGGAAGCGGCTAATTATAGCGGCGAAGATTTTGTTCAGATCATGAGAAAAATGGGGCAGGATAGCTGGAAAGCAGGTGGCCACATGCCGACGTACCTCACCACCCACCCAGGAGTATCTGAACGTGTTGTCTATCTTTCCACCACTGTAGGGACACGGCCTCCGTCTAAAGTCCGCACTGGGGATTCCGAGGGCTTCATGTTGATGCAGGTTAAGCTGTACGGCTCTTATGAGAGTCCTAAGGAGGCTGAGCCCAAATTTCGGGAGTGGTTTGAGAAGCCTGAAACCAGAGCGATGGCATACTACGGTACGGGTATGATGCGGCGCCGACAGAGGCTGATGGATGAGGCGGTCACAGCTTTTAAAAACGCCATTGCCCTACGACCGGATCTGGCTCCCATCCTGGTGGAACTGGGTGAGACCTACTTTGAGATGGGCGAACTCGACAAGGCTCAACAGGTACTGATTTCAGCTCTTACCTTGGAGCCGGATCAACCAGCGGCTCTTTATGCCTTGGGCCGTTGCCAATTGGAGCAAGGTCAAGCGGCTGAGGCCAGCAAACAGCTAGAAAAAGCAATAAGAATTAATAATAGATTGCCAAAGATCAATTACTATCTTGGCCTCGCTTACGGCAAAAATAACCAACTGGTGGATGCTCACTACCATTTCGGGATTTACTACAAGCGCAAGGGCTCCTTGCGCAATGCCCAATTTCATTTCCAGGAAGCGCTGCGGCTCACTGATGATCCCAAGGAAAAGGAGATCCTCAACAGGGAGTTGGCGCAGATCAAGGGAGCGATGCGCGCCGCGAAGCAAAGTAGCAGTAGGGCGCGATAATTCAAGCTGGTGATCACTCCTTACCCAGGAGCTTCAATTTGCGGGCCAGCCCGGATATTTCATGAATTGCTGTCGCGAGACCACGAAGATGGTTGTGCCACCTGGCAACCGTCCCGCGGTCCCGCGGGGTTGGTTCCGAGGCGTACCTGAACGGTACGTCGCAGGGGCAGACACCCGAGGACGCCAGGAAGGACGGCCATATCCGTGGTCGCAGCAAGTGATTCATGAAATATCCGGGCTAGATATACAGCTCTTTTTTCTCCACCAGAGTGTCGAAGTGGGAGAATTGCATGGTGAAGGTTGCTCTCCCCTGACTGGCGGAGCGCAGCGAGGTTGAATAACCAAACATCAGAGACAG
>JAUWKY010000243.1 GCA_030613915.1 Syntrophobacterales bacterium | reverse complement strand
CGGTTCGGTGGAGCAGCAGTTGCCTTTGGATGTTATCTGGGCTCTCGTCAATCAGGTGGGCGGAGCTCTTTTAAGGGAAGCTAAGGGCGAAATCTGAAATGGCACTAGGGGCAGGCTACTCCACTACGAGCACGATTCGCGCCATTTATGGCAGTGTATCTTTTGAGAAAACATCAAATCTTCATGCTGGCCTTTGCGGGGCTAAGAGTGGAAGGAGAGGTGGCTCAGGTGCTCGTTGTTGCGCAGCCTCCCCCGTGACCATGGCTTTTCCCCAATTAGTCCTGAAAAAATGGAGAAACTCCTGTAGAGCCAAGCGCTTGACAGAACAACTCCTTCTTGCTAACAAGCACGATTTAAACGAGGAGGCGATGATTTGGCCAAAAGAAAAATCCGGAGAAAAGAGCTCAAGAAACCTGATGAATTCATAACATTCAGCAGCAGGATCATAGCCTGGTGTCAGGATAACATACGGATTGTCGTTGGAGTATTGGCGGGCGTTGCTGTTCTCATCTTAATCATTAGTGCAGTTTTTCTGTTTAAGGCCAGCCAGGAAACAAAGGCCAGAGGTCTGTACGAGGAAGCTCTTTCTCTCTATCAGGTCGAATCCTCCGGCAGTGCTGGTGCTGTAGAATATTCGATGGCAGCGGCGAAGCTGGAGGAGGTAAAACAACGTTACCACTCCACTACTGTGGCGACCAACGCCCTCATAGACCTGGGGAACATCTACTTCCAATTAGGTGACCACGAAAAAGCAATCTCCTGCTACACTGATTTTCTCCAGCGCACAAATGTATCCCACCCTCTCTATGACCAGGCTTTGGAGAGTTTGGGAGAGACTTATGAGGCCAAGGAATCGTGGCAGGAAGCCGTAGAAGTTTATCAGCGTCTAGCCAGTGAGGGGACCCCGGTGTATCAAGCTCAGGCTCAGCTTTATCTTGGCAGGGTCTATGAGGCCATTGGCGATCAGCAAAAAGCGATGACCCATTACGACAACTACCTTAATGAAAACCCGGCCCTCATATTTGGAGAGTGGATTAGGATAAAGCTTAGGCGCTGGCGACTTGAGGAACAGGGGTAACTTGATTGCATAGGAATTTCCTTTTTTGAGTCCGTGGGTTAGCCGGAACCCGCGGCTTTTTTACTGAATGGTTCTGGATTTTCAATAGCCAGGAACAGACCATGACTCAAAGGTCAGGCTGCATACACCCGGGACGCCCTCATCATGTTTTCGTAGGCTTGTTGCTGCTAACTGTCGCAGTGACGATGTTTCTGGGTTCAGGGATTCCTGCCCAAGCCCGGTCGCCCTTACACCCCATGGAATTTTCCCCGGAACAGGTGCTGGAATTCGCCCATCATCTTTTTTCCGAGCAAGAGTACTTCAGAGCTATTGGAGAGTACCAGCGCTTTCTTTTCCTCTATCCTGATAATCCCCAAGCACAGAACGCCGCCCTACGAATTGTTCAATGCTACTATCGTGGTAAACGCTGGCACCAGGCTCTGGAAGCAGTAAATGCTTTCCTGGGTGGCTACCCTCAGAGTTCTCTTCACTGGGAGGCTCGTTTTCTGAAAGCTCGAACTCTGGGTGAGTTGGGTCGGGGAGAAGAGGCCAGGAAGGAGTATGGGGCCATCATTGAAGATCAACCAGGAAGCCCCTTAGTGGCAGAGGCCTGGTATCTTATCGGTCTCAGTTACGCCAAAGAAGGTCGTTGGTTGGAAGCTGACCAGGCTCTGAGCCAGGTGGGAAGTGAGGAGTTGTTTTATGCTAGAGCGAAAAAAGTGCAGCAGATCGTAGCAGAGGAGTCAGAAGCAAAACGGAAAGATCCTTCTCTGGCTGGTTTTTTGGCAGCGCTCTTACCCGGTGCAGGTCACCTTTACAGCGATCGACCCCGTGATGCAGCCATAGCATTCGTATTTACCGGTGCATTTGCTTGGGCCACGTATGAGGCTTTCAACCAGGACCATGAGGGGTTAGGAGTAGGACTAGCTGTGGTCACCGCTGCTTTTTATGGTGGCAATATCTACAGCGCTGTAAATGTGGCTCATAAATACAATGATCGGGAAGAACGGAGACAGCAAGAGCGTCTTGCCCCCTACGGAAAGATTAGTTTCGATCAACCCCGAGCGCCTTCGGTGAGTTTGTCGTTGAAATTTTCCTTTTGAACCACCGTTTTGCTCTAAAATCTATGGGGTGGACGAAGCGGTTAATACAGATTTTGATTGAGAGGGAGGGGTTATGATTTACAACGAAGAATATGAAACCATGCCCAGGGAGGCTCTAGAGGCTATTCAACTGAGACGACTGCAAACAACGGTCACCAGAGTGTACAACACAGTTCCCTTTTACAAGAAGCGGTTCGATGAGGTTGGCGTAAAGGTTGATGATGTGAGTTCCCTTGACGATCTGCGCAGGCTGCCGTTTACCTACAAAGACAATCTGCGGGACAGCTACCCCTTTGGGATGTTCACGGTGCCCATGGACGATGTAGTTCGAATCCACGTCTCCTCGGGTACCACTGGGAAGCCAACCGTGGTGGGCTACACAGCCCGGGACATCCAGACCTGGTCTGAACTCATGGCGAGAACCCTCATGGCAGGGGGCGCCACCAGGGGAGATATTATTCACAACGCTTACGGCTATGGCCTATTCACTGGTGGTCTCGGCTTTCACTACGGTGCCGAAAAGTTGGGCGCCTCGGTGATTCCCATTTCAGGGGGCAACACCAAGAGGCAGGTGATGATCATGACGGATTTTGGCCCCACAATCCTCACCTGCACACCCTCTTATGCTTTGTTGATTGCGGAGGTGGCCGAGGAAATGGGGGTGGATTTTCGCGAATTCAACTTCAAGGCCGGCATTTTCGGGGCCGAACCCTGGTCCGAGCAGATGCGGGAGGAGATTGAACGGAAGCTGAACATAAAGGCCATGGATATTTATGGCCTCAGTGAAATTATAGGTCCGGGAGTTTCGGTGGAATGCATCGAGGCCCAAAATGGGCTCCACATCTTCGAGGACCATTTTATTCCTGAAATTATCGATCCGGATACTGAAGAGGTCCTGCCCTATGGTACTCCAGGGGAGTTGGTTTTTACCACCATCACCAAAGAGGCATTTCCAGTTATCCGCTACAGAACCCGCGATATCTCCGTTCTGTATCCTGAACCTTGCCGTTGCGGGCGGACCATCGTCCGTATGGGGCGAGTCCAGGGTCGCAGTGACGATATGCTCATCATTCGCGGCGTTAATGTGTTCCCCTCCCAAATCGAAAGCGTCATCATGGAGATTGATGGCATTGAACCTCACTATCAATTAGAGGTTGCTCGCGAGGGCAGATTGGACACACTCACTGTGAAGGTGGAGGTGAACGAGAAGGTTTTTTCAGATGAGGTCAAGAACTTACAGAACATGGAACGTAAACTGGAAAAGAACATTAAAGAAATGTTGAGTGTTTCTGCCCAGGTTAAGCTGGTAGAGCCCAAGAGTATTCAACGTAGCGAAGGCAAGGCTGTAAGGGTAATAGACAAGAGAAAGATTTAGGCTTGTTTGGCCGGCTAAACCAAATGAATATAAGCCCAGGCAAGAGGAGGGAGACCATGAAAGTTGAACAGATCTCCATATTTCTGGAGAACAAGGCTGGAAGACTTGCGGAGGTTACCGGAACCTTGGGCAAAGCAGGTATCAATATCCGGGCTTTGGCTTTAGCCGATACCTCTGATTTCGGTATCCTGCGGTTGATTGTCAACGACCATGAGAAAGCTAAACAAGTTCTCAAAGAACATGGGTTTACCGTGGGTAGAACCGAGGTCGTGGCTGTGGAGGTGGAGGACCGGCCAGGGGGTCTAAACAACATTCTGCAAATTCTTTTTGAGAACGGTATCAATGTGGAGTACATGTATGCCTTTGTCCAGCAAAGCGGCCAGAACGCGATTATCATTTTCCGATTCGATGATATTGATAATGCCGTGGATGTGCTGATGCAAAATGGTGTGACGGTCATCGGGGGAGAGAAACTCTACGCCATGTAGAAGTTTCAGCTAAGGTGCGGCGGGAGTTGGAGCAGAGCCTGGGAATCCCCGCCAAAGTCAGGTTGGTTGAACCCGGAACCATGCAAGATTACAGTGACCGTCTAGGCCAGATCATCGATGAGCGCTCCAACGGCTAGCCCGGATATTTTATGAATTGCGGTCGCAGCAGGCAATTCATGAAACATCCGGGCTAAGTGCCCGGGTTCACTGACAATTTAGCCCGTCGCAATGAGTATCTTCTTGACACCATCTCTCCTTCTCTGCTACCTTGTGCTCAGTAACACATTCCCTTCACAAGCGTTCTAAATTGCTTAAAAACCACAAAACTACTTGATTGGCTTTGAACAGC
>JAUWKY010000042.1 GCA_030613915.1 Syntrophobacterales bacterium | reverse complement strand
CAAGCAAGCCCTGGATGGGTTAGATGGAAAGCTCACTGAACCCAATGAGCAGACGTATCAAGCCGTCCTCGATTTCTTCAAGGTGAGATTGCAACACTTCCTCATTGGTCAAGACCACCCGCAAGATGTGGTGGACGCCGTACTTGCCTATCATCTCGATCCCCTGGTTGAGACTGTCGCAAAAATCAATTCCCTGGCCACATTCAAAGAGCGTGAGGTTTTTGAACCCTTGGTGGGAACAGTCAAAAGGGTGGTCAATATCCTGAAAGAACCGGTTGATGTCCCGGTGGATTCTGAGCTATTAGTGAGTCAGGCAGAAAAGGATTTGTATCACGAGCTAACCGTTTGTGAACAAGAGCTACAGAAGCCCCTGGAGAAGCGTGACTACATTGGTGTGTTGGAGCGACTGAGTGGTCTGCAGGCTCCAATCGATCACTTTTTCGATGAGGTATTGGTTCTTGATGAAGATATGTCTCTGAGGCAGAACAGGTTGGCTTTGCTCACGCACATAGCCGGCCTTTTTCAGCAACTCGCGGACTTTTCACGCCTTGTCCTCTAACCTGAATTATTCACGAATTCTTTGGATTGGTGAATAAGCATATCATCTATCCAGTTTCATTCAGTATCGAGCAAGAACAAGAAGAATCGCTTTACAAGGTTCTGCCTTTTTGTTAGCATGCGGTGATTTTTTTTAGGACAATGTGGCCAATCTACAATGAAACCTAAAAACATACCCTTGGCAAAAGTTCCACCTCGGACATTTCGTTCACACTCGGATCTGTCCTCTTTCCTGAAGTCCCATGCACGTTAAGCAGCTAGAACTCTTCGGATTCAAGTCGTTTGTCGACAAAGCCACTATCACCTTTTCCACCGGGATCTGTGCGGTTGTGGGACCCAATGGCTGTGGCAAGAGCAATATTGTCGACGCCATTCGCTGGGTGCTGGGCGAACAGAGCGCCAAACAACTCCGGGGCAAATTCATGGAGGAGGTCATATTCGGCGGCGCCAACGGACGTCCATCTTTGAATTTTACCGAGGTCTCACTCGTTCTCTCCAACGAGGATGGCAAAGCGCCTCCGCCCTACCATGACCTCAGTGAAATCATGGTCACCCGCCGCCTTTTTCGTTCCGGAGAGAGTGAATATCTCCTCAACAAAATCCCTTGCCGTAGGATGGACATAGGTAAGCTTTTCATGGATGTCGGAGTCGGGCATCGCCACTATTCCATTATCGAGCAAGGCAAGATCAGCCACGTTGTGGAGTCCAAACCAGAAGACATCCGCGCCCTCATCGAGGAAGCTGCAGGGATCACCAAGTTTAAGGTCAAAAAGAAGGCTGCCCTCCGCAAGATCGAACTTACAAAACAGAACCTTCTCCGCCTCGGTGACATCATCGCCGAAGTTTCGCGTCAGCTTTCGAGCCTCAAACGTCAGGCTCAGCGGGCAAATCGTTATAGGTCCCTAAAAAAGGAAATTAAGCAGATTGAAATCAGCCGCGCACTGCATCATTATGGTCAGTGGCGCAAGGAAATGGAAGTGCTGGACAGAGACCTCCGCTCTCTCAAAGATTCACAATCTGAGCGGGGGGCGCAATTGGGCAGATTGGATACTGAACTGACAGATCGTGCCAGTCAGATGCACGAAATAGAGGAGAGTCTCCGGCAACGCAGAGAGGCACTGTTTCAGGTCAAGAACTCAATCACCAGCGACGAGAATAGCCTCCTCCACCTGCAACGGCAAACCAAAGAATTTGAGCAAAGACAGCAACGGTTGGCAAAGGAGATCCTGGAGCAAGAGGAACGGCAGGCGCAACTTGCTCAGGAAAAAGACCGGTTGGCTGAAAAACAACGAGAATTATCAGCGGAATGCTCCGAGGCTGAAGTCCTGGTCGGTCAACTGAACGGTGAGTTGGATCGAGAAAAGACACGTCTGATTCAGTCGACTGATCAGCTGGATGAGGGAAAAGGTAATCTGGTTGACCTGCTGGGGGAACTAGCGCGGGCGCGCAATGATCAACTGTCAATGCGCAAAAGGCTGGAAGATTTTGGCCGCCGCCAAAGTCGCCAAGAATCCGAATACCGGGAACTCAAAGAAAAGCACGATCACTTGCAGCCCCAAATTGAAAGTCTGGAAAAGAAAAAAAGTGCCACTGAGGGAGAACTCGAGAAACTTTCTGTCGAAGTTAATTCTCTCAAGCAGCAGCAACACAAGCTTGAACAGGATCGAGAAGGGTACACTGAGACAATTACCGCCTTGGAAAGCACCTACCACCAGCAACAGTCCCAATTGAAGATACTCCTGGAGATGGAGGACTCCTACGCCTGGTTTAACGATGCGGTCAGGGAGCTAATGAACGCCAGGGATGAGAAGAAGCTTCACTGTAACATCCGGGGCGCAGTGGCAGAAATGTTGGAAGTAGATGTCAGCCATCGCCAGGCGGTTGAGGCAGTTCTCGGTGGCCGACTGCAGGCATTAGTGGTGGATTCAGTCAGTGATGCCCGTACTGCTTTGCAGCACCTCAAACGCACAAAAACAGGCCGGAACTATTTTGTGCCGCTATCTGTCACCAATGAGGCACCGGAGTTAAAGGCCGACGGTGAGGGTCCAGTTCCTCTGGCACGCTTGGTCAGGCCGCGCCCGGGCTACGAATCGGTTATCAATCATCTGTTGTCCCAGGTACTGTTTTGCTCCGACCTGGAGCAGGCTTTATCCTGGTGGCAGTTGCACCCCAATGCGTATATCTTGGTAACGGCCGAAGGGGATCTGATCGCCCAGGACGGGACACTATGGGGAGGAAGCCAGGAACAACAGATAAGTATCTTGGAAAAGCAGGAGGAGAGGAAGGATCTTGAGGCCGAGATTACTGCCTCAGAAGAAAGGTTGAAAAAAGAGCGGGACAAATCCCGGAAAGTCGATGAACAGCTTGCCCAGATTGTCTCACGACTCCAGTCAATTCAGGAGAACCAACAGATACTGCGAGATCAGCTTTTGGAACAAGAAAAAAAGCACTACCGCTCGCAGGCCGAACACCAGGGAATCATCGAGCGGCTAGCCGTACTGGACATAGAAAAAGACCACGATGCAGAAGAGGTCTCTCAGCTCCAGACCGAACTCAGCCAAAGCGAGCGAGAACTTGAGGCCCTGGAAGAGCGAAAAGAAGAAGCGGAGGAGGACTTAGCGGAAGCGCAACACCAGCGGCAGGAACAGGAAAATATAGTGGACAGCCTGCAGGAAAAAGCCACGGCTCAACAGGTGTCGGTTGGTGCGCTTGTGGAGAAAAAAGAGGCAGCCCGCTCGAGCCACCAGAGGCTGGAAGAGTATGCTGCTGAAGGCGATCGGCGAGACCAACAGCTTCTGGAAGAGAAAAAAAATTGCCAGCATCAAATACATCAGCTTACCGAGGAACAACAACAAACCCAAGAGAGATTAGAGCAAGCGCACAAGCAGTTGCTGGAGCGAGAAGAGCGCCTCAGAGTTGAAGAGGACCACTGGCGTGAGTTTGAAGGAAAGCAGCAAAATTTTGAATCCCGTAGACTGCAGCTGATCAAACAGGACAAAGAACAGGAGCGGGAGATTCAGAGTCGACACCAAGAACTCACCGAACTCAACCTGAAGATCCAATATCTCGTGCACCAGATTCAGGAGCACTACCATCTGGACCTCACCATGGAGGATTTACCTGCTTCGGAAGAAGAGGTCGTGGATTTGGAAAAATCGGAAGTTAGACTGCAGCGGCTTCGCGATCGGGTGGCGCGCATTGGTGAGGTGAACTTGACAGCCATAGAGGAATATGAAGAACAGCAACAACGCCACGACTTCCTCACTGCTCAACGGGATGATCTCGTACAGTCACTGGAAGGCTTGAAAAAGGCAATCTCTCGGATCAATCGCACAACTCGAAAGCGGTTTCTCCAAACCCTCGAAGCTGTAAATCGCAAACTTGCAGAAGTTTTTCCTCTGCTTTTCAATGGTGGCAGTGGCCATTTGCGGCTCATGACCGACCACGATCCCCTGGAGGCTGGTGTGGAAATCCTAGTGCATCCTCCAGGCAAGAAGTTGACCAGCATGAGCCTCCTTTCCGGCGGAGAAAAGGCCTTGGCTGCAGCCGCGCTGCTTTTCTCCCTCTATATGATAAAACCCAGTCCATTTTGTATTTTGGACGAGGTGGACGCCCCTCTGGATGACGCCAACATTGATCGCTTCATTGAGGTGCTCAAAAGAATCAGCCAAGATTCGCAAATCATTATGGTCACCCACAACAAGAGAACCATGGAGATCTCAGATGTCCTTCTGGGAGTGACCATGGAAGAGCCCGGTATTTCAAAAATCATCTCTGTCAACTTTCAAGGTATTCCTGAAACCCATGGCTAGATGGTTTAGACGCAAACAGGAAGACGATGCAACCGAGAGTGCGGGGGAGAATACAATCGAATCCTCCCAGCCAGAAGAATCCTCTCCTGAAACCGAAGATCCTTCGGCGGAGAATGGGGTCGAGCCTGCCTTTGAGACAACTTCCGGGATTTTCACTTATATGCGCTCGCGCTTACAGAAGACCAGGAAGACACTGGCAGGACAAATCGACCGGTTGGTTCTTGGCAAGAAAGAAATTGACCAAGATGTGCTAGAGGAATTGGAAGAAGTGTTGATCACCTCAGATCTCGGGGTTGCTACCACGCAGAAACTGATTACTTCCATGGAGGAGAAGCTCCATCGCCGGGAGCTTACGGATGCAGATCGATTGCACATCCACCTGAAGGACGAAATCCGCCGTTTCCTAAAGGTCGAGGCCTCAGCCTTAGATGTTACTGGTCACAAGCCATTTGTAATCATGGCTGTTGGTGTCAATGGTGTGGGCAAAACTACAACCCTCGCCAAGCTGGCGTTCCACTATAAACAGGCGGGTTTACGGGTGATGCTGGTTGCTGCCGACACCTTTCGGGCTGCGGCCACAGAACAGCTGTCAAACTGGGCTGAACGTGTGGAAGTCGAGCTGGTCAAGCAAAGTAGTGGTGCTGACCCGGCGGCCGTGGTCTATGATGCCATGGCTGCGGCCCAGGCTCGAGGTGTGGACGTGGTGTTAATAGACACAGCAGGTCGTCTCCACACCAAGGTGAATCTCATGGAGGAACTCAAAAAGATAAAGCGGGTGATTTCGAGACAAATGGACACCGCCCCCCATGAGGTCCTGCTCATTCTTGACGCCACCACAGGACAAAATGCAATCTCGCAAACGCATTTTTTCCATCAGGAATTGACGGTCACAGGGCTGGTGCTCACCAAGCTGGATGGTACGGCCAAAGGTGGCATCGTTGTGGGTGTCTGTCAGGAATTTCAAATCCCCATCCGCTTCATCGGCTTGGGCGAGGGTTTGGATGAGCTCAGGGAGTTTGACCCTGAACAGTTCGCAGCCGCCCTTTTCTGACCTGAGTCTCTCATCTAATTCCCAGCCTTCAACTTATTCCTCACAAGCCTTCCACTATACTTTATGAGAGCAGCAGCCAATAAACTATATGGCAGACGAAGATTAATTTGACTTTTCCTTGAGTCTCAGAGACCATGGAGTGAGTTGCAGAGTATGAGACGACCACTACAGTAGCAGGATAGTATCATGAAAGACGTTCTTGCCTTTGTCATGGCTGGTGGTAGAGGCGCAAGGCTCATGCCCCTTACCCAGGACCGCACCAAGCCCGCCGTTCCTTTTGGTGGCATCTATCGCCTTATCGACCTGCCCTTGAGTAACTGTATCAATTCGCAGGTGTACAAGATCATCATTCTACCCCAATATAAGTCCCAGTCTCTCCATGACCACCTAGAAGACGGCTGGAATATCTTTAATCAGAAGCTGGGTCACTTCTTAAGAATCGTCCCACCTCAGCAGCGGATAGGGCTTGATTGGTATCGAGGTACCGCCGATTCCATTCGCCAGAACCTCTATCTCATTGAGCGTTACAGGCCAAGCCACGTCTTGATCCTTTCAGGTGACCACATTTACAAAATGGACTATAGCCTGTTTGCCAGCTACCACCAGGAGAGAGAGGCAGATGTTACCATCTCGCTCCTCGAGGTGGGAACAGAACTGGCACATCAGTTCGGTGTGGCCGAAGTGGACGAAGAATTTCGCATTCTTGGTTTTCAGGAAAAACCCAAAGAGGCTGCCAAAACTATACCGGGAGACTCCAGCCACGTGTTGGCCTCCATGGGAATTTACCTTTTCCGGACGGAGACTCTGGTTGAAGTTCTCACATCCGGAAATGAAGTCGACTTCGGCCGCGACATCATTCCTAATCTCCTGAACTCCCACCGGATTTATGCCTATCCCTACCGGCAACAGAATAAAATCGAAGACTATGTCTACATGACCATGCCGGATGGCGAACGGCAATTGCGACTGGAACCCCATACCCGGGATTCTGCCTATTGGCGCGATGTGGGAGACTTGGATGCCTACTGGAACGCCAACATGGATCTAACCGGAGTGGAACCCTATTTCAATCTTTACGGACAGCGGTGGCCTCTTCACACCTACCAGACCGCAGCCCCACCCGCCAAGTTTGTTTTTGCTACCGAACGGTCTGACGGTTTTCGGGTTGGGAAAGCCCTTGATTCTCTGGTCGCTCCTGGCTGTATCGTGAGTGGTATCGTGCGAAACTCTGTACTGTCTCCTAATGTGATAGTAAGGAGCTGGGCTCAGGTAGACGAGTCGGTTATTATGGATAGAGTGGTGGTAGGGCGACACTGTAAGATCAAAAAAACAATCATCGACAAACGCAATATAATCCCACCTAAAACCACAATTGGCTACAACCCGAGCGAGGATCGAAAACGTTTCACCGTGACTCCCAGAGGTATTGTGGTGATACCGAAAGGTTACTTTAAAGAAGAGGAATAATGATCAGCAGGCAGCCAGCAGGGGGCAGCTGGCAGTTTGATGTCATTATGCTTCGCGCCGGGTTTTAGAGTTCCGGTCGTCTCCGGTGGAAGTCAGTGTTCTTTTCGAAATTATAAGCTACTCGGAGAGCCAACCCTTCTTCGAAATGGGGTGCTAGAATCTGTAAGCCAATGGGCAACCCCTCACTGGTGAAACCGCATGGAATAGAAATGCCTGGAATTCCAGCCAAGCTGGCTGGCAGGGTGAAGACATCCGAGAGGTACATTTGCAGGGGATCGTCCACCTTCTCCCCTAAAGGGAATGCCGCTGTTGGCGCCACCGGGGTAACCAGGGCCTGGCATTGTTTGAAAACCGTGAGAAAGTCTTCGCGCATCAGGGTACGCACCTGCAACGCTTTCTTGTAATAGGCGTCGTAGTAGCCAGCTGACAGGGCATAGGTTCCGAGCATTATTCTCCTCTTCACTTCAGCGCCAAAACCCTCTGATCTACTTTTTCGATACATCTCCATGAGGGTCTTCCCTTCCCGGTCTCGATAGCCGTACTTGACGCCATCGTAGCGCGCCAGATTGGAACTAGCCTCCGCAGGAGCAATTATGTAGTAGGCAGCTACACCATATTCAGTATGAGGAAGTGAGACTTCGATGGCTCGTGCCCCCAGACTCTCAAGGGTCTTAATTGCCTGCCGTACAGCCCGTTCCACCTCCGGAACCAACCCCTCCACGAAGTATTCCCGGGGAATTCCCACCGTGACGCCTGCCAAACCCTCCAGGAGATTCTCCCTGTAATCCGGAACCTCCCTGGGCACCGAAGTTGAATCTCGCTGGTCGTACCCTGCGATTACATTGAGCAGCAAAGCAGCATCTGTGACATCTTTGGTAATGGGACCGATTTGATCGAGGGAAGAGGCGAACGCCACGAGGCCGTATCGAGACACACGCCCATAAGTAGGCTTGAACCCTACCACTCCACAATGTGATGCAGGTTGGCGTATTGACCCTCCAGTATCCGAACCGACAGCAGCGATACACTCATCTGCCGCTACAGCAGCTGCTGAGCCGCCGCTGGAACCACCCGGTATACGGTCGAGATTCCAAGGGTTTCGCGTTGGTCGAAAAGCCGAATTCTCATTGGAGGATCCCATGGCGAACTCGTCCATGTTCGGCTTGCCCAGGAGGATACCGCCGGCCTCTTTTAGCTTCAGAGCAACAGTGGCGTCGTAAGGCGGCACAAAATTAGCCAGGATATGAGAACCACAGGTTGTTCGAATCCCCTTGGTACAGATAACATCCTTCACGGCCAATGGCACGCCGGCAAGGGGTTTTGTGGTATCACCATAGCCCTGTTTATCCCAGCTTCTTGCCTCCTCCATTGCTCTCTCTTCAGCAAGGGAGAGATAGGCGGCAACCTTGGGCTCCAACATCCTAATTCGTTCATAGATGGTACCTGTCACTTCTTCGGCGGTAGTCTCTCCCTGATCCAATAGCCTGCGTAGTTCATGTATGGTCAAATCATATAGCTTCATGATTGGTCTTTCCAAAGGTCCAACTCAGACCTTAAATCTTTTCACAATTTACTTAACGTTATTTCTCAATAACGTAAAATTAATCTATTATTATTATGATCTTAACTATATTCAATGGGAATGCTTGGTGGCTTCCGCGTAAAGCGCCCGGCCATAGCCAGGATGTTTCATAAAGTGCCGTCGCGAGACCGTGGAGAAGGACGTGCCACCGGGCAACCGCAGGGGGTTGGATCCGAGGCGTACTTGAACAGTACGTCGCAGGGTCCGACACCCGAGGACGCCCGGGAGGACGGTCATATCTGCGGTCGCAGCAGGCAATTCATGAAATATCCTGGTTAAATTACCCTCGGCACCACAAATTCAGCATCATTGTCCTCCGGAGCGTTTTTCAGAGTCTCTGTTCGAGGCATAGACTCCTCAACAATATCCTCCCTGAAAACGTTGTGAAGATCGACGACATGTGAGGTGGGAACAACCCCGGTGGTATCCAACTCGTTGAGCTTTTCCATATAGAGCAAAATCTTGTTCAACTGCTCTGTGAGGTTCTGTTTTTCCTCAGTGCTAATCTCCAGGCGAGCGAGTCTTGCCACGTGCTCTACCTCTTCAACCGTAATTTTCATCAATAGCGCTCCCTGATCAATTTATGAATCCTGGGATTTAGGGATTTTCAGTGAAGAACTCCAATGACTTTTGTCGCTGGCGCAGTACCCCATAGTCCACCTGGATTTCTTCCATTCGTCTCCTGTGGATGGTGATTAAAAAAGGCGGTTTATGCACCTCTCCATTCGGACCAACTGATGCTGCCCCCGCCACTCCAGACAAAGCTTGTATTCCCAAAAGAGCATTACGAAGTAATTGCCGAGATGTTACCCCTGGTTGATGGAGACCATCTACAAGCAATCGCATAGTATCATAGGCCTGAGCCTCGAGGTACCCTGGTTTATCGCCAAAGAATCTTTGATAGCGAGCGACGAATTGGCTGGTCAAGGGCAGATTGCTCTCAGTGAAAAAACCATCCACAAAAATAGAATCTTGCAGATAAGGGGCTGCCATTTCCACAAGTTTTGGTGAGTTCCAGAGGTTGGTTCCCAACAGCCTAATCCCCGTGACATCATGATATGCCAGCTGGGGTGCAATGAGACCAACTTGGTTATAGCCATCGGGAATAAAGATCGCATCGAAATCCATAATCGGCAGCAGCTCTTCTTCTAATGGTTCAGTGCTTTCTTCTGCCAGATTCGCTGCAGCCGCACCTTCCTTGGATTGGTCGGGAATCTCGCTTGCAGGGCGAGGGTAGTAAAGCCCAACGAGTTTTTTAATCTGATCTGCAAAATCTGTTTGGGATGGTTCATAGGCTTCCACTCCTCGAATCTCCCCTCCCAGCCGATCCACTTGGTCCCAAAACAACTATACTAGTCTCGTGCCGTAATTATCGTTGGGGTAGAGAATAGCAAAACGTCTGTAGCCGAGTCCGAGTACCGCGTACTCCACCAATGACCTTGCCTGCTGCTCATTGCTGAGAAAATAACGAAAGACGTAGCCACCAATCTCGCTGACTCCCTCTTTTTGGCTGAGAGTGATTATGGGAACCCAGAGTTTTTCTGCCTCCTTGGCAGCCGCCTCCGCAGCTACTCGGCTCAAAGGTCCAATAATGGCAGCGACCCTGTGGTCCAGAACAAGGTCGCGCACTGCTGCTACAGCCAGATCTGGATCACCCCCACTGTCCCTGATAATCAGTTG
>JAUWKY010000084.1 GCA_030613915.1 Syntrophobacterales bacterium | reverse complement strand
TCCTTTCGATTTCGGATTTCGGATTGAAAAAATGGAATGCAAATCAAGAACTCTATTTGAATTCCGCATTCTGCAATCCGTTTTCTCATCTCTTAATACTCCAGCTCGCTTGCTGCCTCCCTCAGAACCGCAGCGCGTTTTCCGAGTAACACACGTTCCTCTTCTGAGAGCGTTGGCTCCAGGGTATCAATGATACCCTGGGCGCCGACAATCGGTTGTAGAGAGAGGCTTACGTCCTCTATACCCTCGATCCCGTCGACGGGCATGGAAAGGGTGAGCACCGCCCGCTCATCGTCACGAATGGCGCGGGCTATGCGAGCAAGCCCGGCTCCAATCCCGTAATAGGTCGCCCCCTTTCCTTCAATGATCCGATAGGCTGCGCGACGGACCCCGTCATCTATACGAGATTTGACCTCTCCAGTGAGGTTGCGACCTCTCTGCTCGGCAAAGTCATACAGGGGTACACCCCCCACTTTGGCGCTGGACCAGGCCAGTACTTCAGAGTCGCCGTGCTCGCCCAAAACATAAGCGTGAACCGAGTGCGGCGCGATCCCGAGATGTTCTCCCAGCAGAGCACGGAATCGAGCCGTGTCAAGAATGGTTCCGGAGCCGATGACCTGCCCTAAGGGTAACCCGGAGAACCGCGCTACCACGTGCGTCATCACGTCCACCGGATTGGAAGCAATGAGAAGAATGGTTTCCGGCGTCGATTCGAGAACCTGGGGGACAACTTGCTGGAATATCTTGGTGTTTCGCTCCAGAAGGTGCAGCCTGGTCTCCCCTGGTTGTTGGCTCACACCGCAGGCCAGTATGACTAGTTCAGCCCCTTTGAGTTGCGCATAGTCGCCGGCAATGATCCGCACCGGTTTAGCGAAAGGGGTCGAATGGAGGATGTCCTCAGCTTGAGCCTTGGCCAAGGCTTCATTTATATCCACGAGAACGATGTCACTTGCCGCACCCATAAGTGTCATGGCATATGCAGCCGAACTGCCAACATATCCGCATCCAACAATTCCTACTTTCATGGTCTTTGGCACCTTTCTTGTTAGCCGTCGGCGGTCAGCCTTCAGCTATCAGCCTTTTATTTCCCTTTATTTGCTTTCTTTTTTGCCTTCTTCGTTTCCTCTTTCTTTTCCTCTTTTCCTAGCTCAAGTATGCGTTTGGCGTATTCCTTTATCAAATTGTTAAGGTATTTCTTATCGATGGTCCCTTTCCAGGTGGTTATTTCGGTAAATCTTTTGGGAATCTTTACCGCTGCCGGATCAAAGCCAGTGGCCAGCCTGAGTCGCCAGCGGAGTTTTTGGATATGCTGCGCCACCTGGTCCATATTGTCGGCCAGAGTCGTGTATCCCAAAGAATTCAGGCAATCTGCCAGCAACTCGTCATTGTACACTGCACGGGCAAAAAGGCAGGCAACCATGGAGGTTAAAAACACCCGGCCCTGTTCATCGTCTACCAGAAATTTCACCGCCTCTTCTACGTTCTTCTCTTCATGTTTCTGATCAAAAGAATAGCCGCCGGTGTCCAAATGTGAATGCCTGAATCCCAGAGCCTGGGAGGTGAAAAAGACCTCGCCCGTGGCATAGCCGCCCATCTCCTGTCCAAGTACGCAAGCGAAATCTTCCCCGCCGTATTGCTCAGCCGCCTTCATGGTTCCCTGCGCTAGGAGGCGATAGAAATCATTGGAGCCCAATCCTAAATGTTGCATGGCCTCCTTGTATCCTTCGGCATCATCAAATTTCAGCGGCACCAGCGTCTCTTTCTTCGATATGATGCCCTTGTCCAACGCTTCCGTTGCCCATGCCAGTGCTACCCCCGCCGACATCACGTCCAGACCCATCTTTTCTACCATGTCAATGATGCTAAGAACACTAAAGGCATTTGTCACCCCCAGCATGGAACCTGTGGCAAAGATTGGTTCGTGGTCATAGGAGACCTGGCGGTAGAGATAGTGGTTGGGCTCCATAAATTTTTCTCGCACAAAGCCGATATGGATACAGCCCACGGGGCATCCCGCGCAAGCGGTGTTGCGCAACAGCGTATCGTCGGCAAAGGTTTCACCGGTGATGCCTGTGATGTTCGGATCAGTGGTTTGCTGCAGATTCTTGATGGGTAAAGCCTTGATCCCATTCAGAACGGCCACGTTAACAGGGGTGCCCAGATTGTGGTACTTGTCCATCATGTCGGTGGTGGTAAGCTGCTTGTGCACTTCCTCAAAGAGCTCTGCATACTCTTTACCCTCAGGGAGGTCGAATACTCCATCGCCCTGAATCGCAATCGCCTTGAGATTCTTGCTTCCCATAACTGCACCACCGCCGAGCCTGCCGAAGTGACGGTAGGTATCCACAGTTATACAGGCATAGGCCGAAAGGTTTTCCCCTGCAGGGCCTATGCGAAAGATTGACCGATGGCCCGCGCCGCCAATCATCTTGCGAAGCATCTTGCCGGATCTCTGCAAGTCAATTCCCCGCATATAGTGAACGTCCATGAGCTCAAGATGGCGCGATCCAATTGAGAGGCAACTTAGTCTTTCAGCCTTGCCGGTGACGACCAAGCCGTCCAGGTCAGCAAAGCGTAGGGAAAGGGCCGACCGCCCTCCGGCATGGCTTTCTCCGTACTGGTCGTGGTAAGGAGACTTGAATCCGCACACGGTCTTGCTCATGAGCGGGAAATAGCCGGTAAGCGGGCCGACAGTGAAAATGAGAGGCTGCTCCGGGTCGTCCCAAGGCTTGTCTGCGTGACCATATTTGTTAAACAGCAATGCTGCCAGCCCACTACCACCGGCCTCCGTATCACGACCGTCAATGGTAACTATTCTACCCTTGCCAGTGGCAAGGTCCACGGTGAGTATCCTGAAATGATCCCTAATCATGACGCCACCTCCTCTGCCTCTTTTTCAGCCGCGGGCTCAACCTCCACCTCCGTCATCTCCAAACAATCATGGGGGCAGAATGGCACACACTGGCCGCAGTGGATGCAGACAAAGGGCTCGGTAGTGGCGTCAAGGTAAATGGCGTCAACCGGACAGGCCGGGGCGCAGTCTCCGCACCGAATGCAGAGCTTCCTTTTGACAATCACCCCCCCGCCCTTTCGTTGGGAAAAGGCGCCTGTAGGACAGGCCAGTGCACAAGGCGCTGGGTTGCAGGCAAGACAAGGCTTTGACTCAAAACCAGTTGATAATCCGCCTGAGGATATAATTCGAATACCCGCCGTGTCCCAGGACAACCGCTTGTTCACCAGCCGGGCACAGGCCAATGAGCAAGCGTGACAGCCGATGCACCGCTCCATTCGGGGGGTAGTTAAAATCTTCATGGTTTTCATAGGTTCTCCTTTACTCTATGCCCTATGCTCTATGCCTTCTCAAATCCGCAATGTAAAATCTGCAATCTACTTGAATCCTTTGGATTCAAGTAACTCCCTCGTTTGTTGCGCAATCTCAAGTTCTTCGTTTGTGGGAATCACAAATAAGGCGACCGAACTCTCGGGCTTATTGATTTGTAGCGGCCCCTCATGTTCTTGTCTGTTTTTTTCCGGATCGAATACAATTCCAAGCCGCTCTAATTTCTCGCAACACCTTTCCCGGATCTCGATATCGTGTTCGCCAATGCCAGCGGTGAAAACGAGACCGTCCAGATGACCCAAAATGGCAGAATAGTTCCCAATGTATTTTTTTATTCGATATACGAACATATCCAGGGCCAACTGTGCCCGCTTATCTCCTTCTGTTGCCTTCTTGTGGATATCCCGCATGTCATTAAGGCCGCAAATCCCTTTAAGTCCACTTTCATGGGTGAGAACATGATCCAATTCCTCAATGGTCATATCCTTGCTCTTGGCCAGGTAGATTATAATTCCAGGATCGATATTGCCGGAGCGCGTTCCCATAATGATTCCCGCCACAGGAGTCATCCCCATGGAAGTGTCAACGCTCCTGCCCTTTTCAATGGCACAGGTGCTGGCACCGCTGCCGAGATGTATGGTCATCAGGTTCAATTCATCCAGGGGCCTACCCATGAGCCTGGCAGCCTCTTTGGCCACATATCTATGAGACGTACCGTGGAAGCCATAGCGGCGGACGCCCAACTCCTCATAGTATTCATAGGGCAATGAGTAATGGAAGGCGTGAGGTGGCATAGTCTGATGAAAGGCCGTGTCAAAGACTGCCACCTGCTGTGCTTGAGGCATAAGAGTCTGGGCAACCCGAATACCCATCAAATTGGCGGGATTGTGCAGCGGGGCCAGGGGAATGTTTTCCTCGATGGCCCGGATAACCTCATCGCTTATCAAGACGGGTTCATGAAATCTTTCCCCTCCATGCACTACGCGGTGGCCAACTGCAAGGATCTCAGCAGCATCCTCTATGACCCCATATTCTTTGTCGGTGAGCAGGCTTACGATCGTATTCATGCCGCTTTTATGATCTGGAATAGGATCTTCCTTGACGATCGTTAATTCATCTTCCGTGTCGGGAAACTTGTTGTGGGTGAGCTTTCCCTGGGGCTCACCGATGCGTTCCGCCAGGCCCGAAACCATGACCAACTCGTCTTCCATATTAAACAGTTGATACTTGATGGAAGAACTCCCACAATTGATGACCAGAATTTTCATTTTTGTTTCCCTCTCCATTTACCTCTCAACATCCGAAATCTCTCACAGAGCGCACAGAGAACTCAGAGAGCCCGCAGGGCTCGGGTGAGAGACAACCATATACTAGTATTGAAACTAAGACTCAGCTTCGGCATCCTGCGCTTGGATCGCGGTGATGGCCACGGTGTTCACAATGTCAGTTACCGTGCAACCGCGGCTCAGGTCGTTCACCGATTTGTTCAGCCCTTGCAACACCGGGCCCACAGCGACCGCATTGGCGGAACGCTGAACTGCCTTGTAGGTATTGTTGCCGGTATTAAGATCGGGGAAGATGAAAACGGTGGCGTGCCCAGCAACTTCGCTTTCGGGAAGCTTGGTTTTTGCAACGCTTGCATCCACCGCTGCATCATACTGGATCGGCCCTTCGATCTTCAGATCTGGTCGACGCTCCCTGACAATGGCGGTTGCCTGTCGCACCGACTCCACAGCCTCCCCTCCGCCAGACTCTCCTGTGGAGTAGGAAAGCATGGCGATCCTGGGTTCGATCCCGAACATACTTGCTGTTTCCGCTGAACTAATGGCGATATCAGCCAGTTGCTCTGAATTAGGGTTAGGATTCACCGCGCAATCCCCATACACTAGCACCCTGTCTGCGAGGCACATGAGAAAAACACTGGAAACGATAGAACAACCAGGTTTGGTTTTAATGATCTCGAAGCTTGGCCGAATCGTATGAGCAGTAGTGTGAACCGCACCGGATACCATGCCATCTGCTTTGCCCTGGTACACCATCATGGTGCCGAAGTAGCTGACATCGGTCATGGCATCGGCAGCCATCTCCTCGGAGATCCCTTTGTGCTTGCGCATCTCAAAGTACGTCTTGGCGAAAGCCGCGAGCCATTTGGACTGAACGGGATTGACAATGTTTGCCCCTTCTAGATTGAGCCCCAGAGAAGCAGTTTTTTGTTGAATCTCCTTCTCATCTCCCAGCAAGGTTAGGTCACAAACCTTACGGCGAAGGAGTACCTCGCTGGCCCGTAGAATGCGCTCCTCGTCGCCTTCCGGCAGGACAATGTGCTGGCGTTTTGATTTGGCTCGCTCAATGAGCTGATACTCAAACATGATCGGAGTAACCCTTACAGAACGAACCCCAGTGATGCGATTTCCGAGTTCCCCCATGTCTACTCTGGATTCGAAGAGGCCCAGTGCCGCTGCTATTTTACGCTCGTTATCAGACGTGATAACAGCCGGCACCGCACTTACATTCATAGCAGTGGTATAGGTATCAGTATCGACTAATATTATTGGCGTGGGCGGCTTTTTCGCACCTTCAATTAACCGCTGCACCTGGGGTTCGGGAGTCAGTCCACCTGTTAGAAGAATCCCTGCTATGTTTGGATAGGTTTCTGAAAAAGCTGTGGCTACACTTCCCACGATGACGTCGGAACGATCTCCCGGCGTGATCACCAGGGCACCGTCTACGACATAATCCAGAAAATTCGGCAAATTCATCGCCGCAACCTTAAAATCGCGGACCTCACGATTCAATTCATTCGACTCACCCTGAAGGATTGTGGCGTTGAGAGCCCTGGCGATTTCACCGACTGTTGGCTTTCCAAGGGTTGGTTCTTCCGGCAGGACGTAGATGGGTTCACCTTCAAGTTTCAGCCCTCTTATCTCCTTGGCAATGGTGTCAACTTTGTCTGCTTCGACTCGATTGACTGCTGTCGCCGCAAGAGTGCACCCATGCCCTCCAAAAGACTCCCGGGCCACACGCACAGCATCCACCACTTCAGCCGGGGACTTGGATAACCCATTCACCACCGCCAGGATCGGCGCCCCCAGATTGTTCGCCACATCAGCGTTGAAGTCGAACTCGAAGGCTGAGGAGACACCGGTAAAATCCGTCCCTTCACACAGAACAAAAGGGCATTGACTTTCCAGTGCTTTATACTTGCTGACAATGTTCTTCAGGAGCTCATTGTATTGTCCCCCTGCGATCATGTTTCGCGCTTCTTCGTGGGTGTATCCATAGGTGTCTTCGTATGCCAGTTCATGATTGTAACGGCTTAAAATGAGTTGAATGTCGTTGTCGGGCTGGTCACTCGACTTGATGATGGGCCGAAAGAAACCGATATTCCGGATACGCCTGGAAAGCATCTCCATTACGCCCAGCACCAAGGTTACCTTACCGCTCTCCGGCTCGATTGATGCGATATAGAGGTTTTTGGACATGTTGTCATCGCCTCCTGCCCGTGCCGCCAAGTCAAGGGCTGACCCCGTGTTGATTTATTCGTCCTTTTGTTATCAGGCTAATTTTTTAGCCATGTTCTGGCTCTTCAACAACAGAAATATCAGTACCTTTCTGGCTAACAAGCACTGTTTAGTCATCGAGTTGTCCTTGTCCTAATTTCTCGCAGTAGGAAATAGAATAGTGGCCATCGCCTTTTTGCAGTAGATTCCGGATCGATATTCTATCTCGACAACTCGGTTCTGTTTGTTATAACCTTGTGAAATGTTTGAGATCTAGGCTAGTAGATAAGTCCTAATCTGTAACGCATCGTTATTCTACTTTGAATTATGGTATCCGACTTTATGTTTGTCAAGAATATGGGTATATTTCGATTATTTTGTTAAGGTAAAAAGGATTGCAGATTATAGATCGCAGATTTAAGATTAAATATTGAGGATTGAGGATTGAAGATTTAAGATTACACCATGGTCAATTGAGGAGAATTTATGGACTACATCCAATGGTTGAGCGACTATTGCCCTGACAAAATAGTCGAAGCAAATAAAGCTATCTCACAAATCAAAATCGGTAGCAGAATTTTCATCGGCACAGGCTCCGGGGAACCTCAGCATCTGATCCGGACCATGGTCCAAAACAGTGCGTTGGACGATATAACCATATATCAGATGCTCTCACAAACTCTGGCCGACTATGTTGACGATGAATCTTTTCTGGCTAGATTTTCCCTGAAACTCTTTTTTGTCAGCCTCGCCATGCGAAAAGCTGCCTTTGAGGGCAAAATTGATTACATCCCAGCTTACCTCTCTCAGATTCCGCGTCTTTTTTACAAAAGGCGCATCGGTCTTGATGTGGCCCTCGTACAGGTGAGTCCACCCGACAGATTTGGAAATTGCAGCCTGGGTATCTCTGTGGATATCACCCGAGCAGGAATGGACAATTCGCAGTTGGTCATCGCCCAGGTCAACCCCATGATGCCCAAGACTTCGGGCGACAGCTTTGTTCATGTGGATGAAATCGACTATCTGGTGTTACATGAAGAACCACTTGTAGTGTCTCTTCCCACCTTAACTGAAACCGAGGTAGCCCGAAGAATCGGCCATTACGTTTCGCAGCTCGTAGATAACGGGGCCACCCTGCATCTCGGCTTCGGGCAATTGCCTTACTCCATTTTGAAATATCTGGACGAAAAGCAGGACCTGGGAGTACATACTCATCTGATCAGCGATGGCTTTCTGCCTCTTTTTGAAAAGAAAGTAATAACCAACAAGAAGAAGACATTTCTTCCTGGGCGCGTGGTGGCCTCTCTCTGTATGGGATCGGAAAAGATCTATAACTACGTAGATGACAATCCCATGTTCTATTTCCGATCCTCGGAATTTGTGAACGATCCGACCGTTATCGCTCAAAACGATAACCTGGTCTCAATTAGTTCAGCCTTGGAGGTGGACCTGACAGGCCAGGTG
>JAUWKY010000011.1 GCA_030613915.1 Syntrophobacterales bacterium | reverse complement strand
GCCCTGTAGAAGATTCTCCTTCCCAGCCAGCGCACCCCGATTTTATCCTGTATTTGCGAGGTCAGTGCCTCAACCAGAAAAAGGCCTCCAAGCAGGGGAAAAAGCAATTCCTGCTTGAGCAGGACGCTTAGAACCGCCAGCATCCCACCAATGGCGAGAGATCCTGTATCACCCATAAATATCTGGGCCGGATAAGCATTATACCAGAGAAAACCCAAACCTGCCCCGATAAAGGAAGAGACAAAAACAGTCAACTCACCGACTCCCCGCAGATAAGGATATTGCAGATAGCCCGCATATATCGTGTTGCCCATGACATAAGCAAACACCGCCAATACCCCAGCCACAAAGATTGACGGAGTGATGGCCAAGCCGTCCAAACCGTCGGTGATGTTTACAGCATTGGCAACCAGCAACATGAAGAGAAAGATAAAAAACCCATAGAAAATCCCCAGATCCAATAAAGGTCTCTTCAAGAAAGGTACGTACAGCTGGGTGGCAGTCCCGGGCTCCACCGGAGAAAATGGTCCCACATAGACCGCGATAAAAGCCAAAGCAAACAATCCCTGCAGTACAAGTTTCGTTATCTCTCCCAGGCCCTTGTCACCGCTGCCGCGGGAACTCTTCAGCCAGTCATCCCAAAAACCAATACCACCGAACCAAAGGAGGGCGGCGAGACTCAGGAGCAAAAAGGGATTGGCCAGATTGCACCAGAGCAATATGGAAACTGTCATAGCCACAATCAGCAACACCCCACCCAAGGTGGGTGTACCAGCCTTGTCAAAGGCTGAGTCAATGCCGGTTTCCCTCACCCGATCCAGGAAGTTCCTCCGGTGCATCGCCCGGATGAAGCGCGGACTCAGGAGAAATACGATCAGCACGGCGGTCAATGCTGCCATGATAGATCGGAAGCTCAAGTAATTCAGCAGCCGGAGAAATCCAAAGGCATCAGCCTGGCTCTGAATCCAGCGACCAATGTGATAAATCATCGTTTTTCCTTGTATGTTCCTGCTTAGCTATGTGCGCTGCTAATTTTCCTCTTCATCTCCTTTGCAAAGGGCGTGAAGCTTGCGATACGTCTCCTTAATGTCAAAATAGGAGCGAAAATCCGTGGTTGTAAGAATAAAGCGTGAAGTCTCTTTGAGTAGCCAATCTCGGTCAGTAACGATTTCCCTTTCTACTAGCATGGTGACAGCCCTGAGGGCAGCCTCGCGAACCTGCCAGTAATGGTGCTCCTTCAATCCCAGTAAACCCTTTGCCACCTCTCGATTACCGCCCACTGCGCCCAGCGCTAAAGCAACCTCCCGCACCACCTCAAACGATCTATCATTGATAAGCGACAGGAGTTTTTCGGTCACAGCCTGCCTCTGGAGAAGCTCTTCAGCACAATGGCCCATGGTACGGGCAGCTTGGGCCCGAACTTCATAGTAACCATCGCCCAGGGCCTCGAAAACCCGGGCTTCCACCTCTGGCCCCCACTTATTCAAAATCTGCAAAGAGATCAGAGCGTTGCGCCGGATGAAGCCGACCTGCCGATAATCACCTCCAAAAAACTTCTGCAATCGACTTGCGGGAGTCCGATCCGCCAAGAGATGAAGCAGTGAAGAGAGTTTCTCTTCATGTTTGAGGAGCCCTATGAGCTTGACTCCCAGATTGCGTTCCGGCCAACTGGGCGAGGTTAACAAGGATGCAGCTCGATGGAGGTAGTAATCCAAATCGTCAGCATCGACAATAACTTTTCGAGGCTCATATTGTTTCTGATCCTCTTGCCAAGCACTTCTGAGCCGCCACAACAGCTCATTATCGCTCAAAAGTGGATCCAGATCTTTAGCAGAAATATCATTCAGGGAGCTGCTGGGCAGTGGGCTGCCGTGAATCTCCGCAGCAATACGCTCTGCAGCATAGTGATTCATGAAGGCGCGAGAACATTTACCCATCTCTTCCAACCGCTGCTTGGCATCGAGCAAAGAAAGAATCTTCATTGCCAGCTTCTGACCTTCAACCTCCTCCAACAGCATCCCCCCGTCCTTAACAGTATCTTCGAAGATCACTTCAGCTCCACCAGCCCGTTTCATGGCACGAGCATTCATTACCTGGTGGTTGCCTGGTAAATTGGCCTTGGGAATAATGAGAGCCGACTTTCCCATTGCCGAGATCTCATTGAGACTCCCAGCACCGCCGCGACATACTATAAGATCGCTCACTGCGTAGATGTCACCAATGTTATGAAAATAGTCCTGGGCGTAGTAGAAAGAATCGATTTGCTCTCGCTCTTGCTCATTGTACTCACGTTGCAACCGCTCAGAGGTATCCTCCCAGGCGTGGTATTCTGAAGCTTTCATCAACCCCACACCGTGAATGACAAAAATGTCATTCCGCCGCGGTCGTAGGTAGGCCAGCGCGTCCACCAAAGCCCGATTGATGGTCCGAGACCCCTGGGAACCACCAAAAGCGAAAACCACTCGTCTGCCCTCAGGTATTGGCAACGGCATGGCCTTGCCTCTGTCCGAGCTTAGCATGCTGGTGACCGAATGCCGTACCGGATAGCCTACCACCACTCCATTTTCTGGAAAAAATCCCTTGGTCTCCGGGAAGGTGAGCAACACTTTGTCAGCCCGGCGACCTATTAACTGATTGAGCTTTCCCGGCACGCTGTTCTGCTCGTGGATAAAGACCCGAGCCCGACTCATGCCAAGGCCGCGCATCAAGGTATTGGCAAATATGACCGGAGCGCTAACATACCCTCCCGTACCCACAATCGTGCCGGGTCGAAAGGTGGCAATACGATAAAAAGACTGCATGATTCCCACGAATAAGGCACAAACAAAACGCACCAGGGCCAGACTCGGTTGAGAACCGGGATAGCCACTGGCCAACACGTATCGAATAGGATAGCCGGCACGGGTAACGATAACCGATTCGGCTTTTCCCCGTAAGCCCACATAGAGAAATTGGGAATGTGGCTCCTTCTGTTTGATAGCCTCGGCTATGGCAAGAGCCGGGTTCACGTGGCCACCGGTACCACCTCCTGTCAAAATGACCCGTTCTGGCCCGGCTGCACCCCCGCCCCGAAATCGGCCCCAATAGCCGAGGGTCAGCAAAAACATGAACATGCCAGCAGCAGCCGCAAGCCCCAGGGCGACAACCTCGCCCCAATGAAAAATCAGATGCGGCAGGCGGGCCAGCAAATGGATTTCGCTGAATCGAGGAAACAGAATCCAGGCGGTCAAGCCACCCACGCCACTGGCAACAGTGGTGGAAAGAAGCGTGTCGCCAAGATCCTGCCAGCCAATACCCTTCTGCCCCAAGCGACGTAGTTCAAAATTAAAAGCAGCGAACAGTAGCACACCGTTTAGGGTAAAGGCGATGGAAGAGGCGAGTGCTAGCCCTCCATGTTTGATTGGCGTCCGCACCAAAAGCAGACTCAGCCCCACATTCACAAAAGCGCAAAGCAGCGAGGAGTAGAGGGGGATCTGATTCTTGGCCAATGCTGGATAAACGCGGCTGTAGAGATTCCACAGCCCCATACCCAAAAGGCCCAAAGCGTAGAAAGCAAAGGCTAAAGCCGTGAGCTTCACCGCCGAACTGTCAAAGGCTCCACGCTGAAAAGCCACCGAAGTTATGGGTCCCACCAGTACCACCACCAGCACGGTGAGGGGCACCATGCAGACGATATTGTAGCGAACTCCGGTAATCACCGTATTGCGGAACCCCTGCCAATCTTCCTGTTGCACTTGATCATTGAGCTCGGTGACCCCCGCCCTTCCCACGGCGAGGCCAATAATGGAGTTGGGCAACTGGACAAGCCTCTGGGCAAAATAGAGAGCAGCGATACTGCCGGGCACGAGAAAGGAAGCAAGCACCCGATCTACCACCTCCACGGTCTTGCTGGCCACGGACTGCCCGAAGATCCAACCTGACTGCCGCCCCACTTCTTTGTGTTCCCGCCAAGGTTCACCTGATGTTACCGAATAACGCATTCTCAAGTCGCTGTGCCGCGAGGCCCTAATGAGAGCAGGAATCTGGATGAGAAACTGGAGAACTCCCCCCAGGACAAAACCCACTGCCATGCTATACATGCCAAGATAGGGTTTTAGAGCAATGATACCGATAATGACCCCGATACTGAGCATTATCGGCGCCAGGGCATAGGTGACAGTAGCGTCCAGGAAAAGCAGGAGTCCACCCACAAAGGAGGCCAGACCAATGGCAACCATGAAAGGAAGGATAAAATAGGTCATGACCTCGGCCTGGTGAAACTCGCTGGCAGCGAGGCCAGCCCCGATTACCCTGACCAGATTCGGTGTCAGGAAATAAAAGAGCCCCATGATGATCAATAGCAGAAGCATCATGAGGTTAAAAATCCTTGAGGCCAGGATCCAGGCCCGCCTATACTCCCCGGCGGCGATCAGTTGGCGGAAGGTGGGTAAGAAAGCCTTTTCCACCATGTCCTCTCCCAGAATCCGCCGGAAAAGGGTGGGGATGGTAAAGGCTATGGCGAAGAGGTCAGTGGCTCGAGTGGTGCCGAAATAACCGGCAATAACCATCTCCCTTATGAACCCAAACATTCGGGAGACAAGGTTTCCTTGCACCATATCGAAAAATTTTCTAAAAAAGGATTTCCTCATGAGGCTCCCGCGTCCCTGACTCGCTCCAAGACTGGGTGCGCATGGGGCCGTGAGCTATTTGGGGCGCAGGGATGTAGCAGAGAGGCTTCTGTGGTCATAGGCAACACGGCACCTATGCATCTTGCTCCCAGCAAGAAAAAATCTCCTGGGCGGCAATTGCCCCGATTCGTAAAATCTTGGGAGGACGAGTAGTTACGTCGGCAATTGTAGAGACTTTGCCCCCGGGCGTCAAGCCAGCATCTAGAATGGCCTCCAGGTCCAAACCCAGTTGGGTTATTACTTCACCCGCACTGCGACAACTAGGGGATTTTGACCGATTGGCGCTGGTGGCTGTGATGGGTTCACCTACCTCTCGGACCAGAGCCTGAGCAACCGGATGAGAGGAAATCCTTACACCTATTTTGCCGGTGTCAGCGGTGAGATTGGTTGGCAGGTGTGTTGCGGCATCAAAGACAAGGGTGAGGGGACCAGGCCAAAAGCGTGCCGTCAAATGAAGCGCCTGATTGGGGATGGTTTCAATCCAGTCATCAAGTTCCGCTGGATCCGCAATCAGAATACTGAGGGATTTTTGAGCCGGCCTTTTCTTAAGCTGATACAGCTTATCAATGGCTTGATAGTCAGTGGCCAGGGCAGCCAGACCATAGAAGGTTTCCGTCGGAAAAGCTACCACCCCGCCGTTGACAATGAGCTGGGCGGCTCGCCTTATGGCTTCTTCGCTTCGGGAAGGATCTTTCTCCACTTTGAGTATGAGTGGCATCTTAACAATCAATACCTAAACCACAAAGATCACAAAGGGCACAAAGGCAAGTTACTAACTTTGTGCTCTTTGTGTCCTTCGTGGTTCGATTCCTGGTTTGCCTTGATTACGGAGTGGACAACTTCTCGTGCAGTCCTGCAGCTCTCTCGGCCACCTGCTCAGCCAACTCTTCCTTGTAGCGCTCAAGTCGCTTCTCCAACTCGCTGTCGGCCACTGCCAGTATTTGTGCCGCCAGAATGGCTGCGTTTCTGGCTCCGGCTTTACCCACAGCCATGGTGGCCACCGGCACACCCGCCGGCATCTGTACGGTGGCTAGAAGTGCATCCCACCCCGCCAAAGGAGAAGAGGCTATGGGCACACCGATTACCGGCAGCGCGGTTTCAGCCGCCAGGACACCAGCCAAATGGGCAGCTCCACCAGCACCTGCTATCAGTACTTTGAGACCCCGTTTACTGGCAGAACTTGCATACTCATACACCCTTTTTGGTGAGCGGTGCGCTGACGCCACCGTGATCTCGGCAGGAATTCCGAAACTTGTTAGTACCTCCAGAGCTTCTTGCATTACCGGCAAATCAGAGTCACTTCCCATAACTACACCGACCATGGGATGCTGCTGGGAATTCACCGGGTGCTGATTAGACTCTTTGCTGTGCTGCATCCGGCTCACTCCTCACCTATATCACTGCGATAGTACATGCCTGTAAATTCTACCTTCTCCATCTCCGCGTACGCCTTCTCCCTCGCCTCCCTCAGAGTCTTGCCACGACTGACTACGCACAAAACCCGGCCACCGGTGGTGATCAACTGACCCTCGCCGCCGAATCCAGTCCCTGAATGAACCACCAGGCATTCAGGATCAACTTCGTCCAGCCCGTGTATGGGCAAGCCAATCTTGTAACGCTCAGGATATCCCTTGTACCACCCTTTCTTACCTTTCGTGCGGCCGCTCACAGCAATCAAACACAATCGATAATCTGGGTTCCACTTTGGCGTTATTTCGTGGAGTCGTCCCTGAACAATAGCCTCTGATATATCAACCAGATCGGTTTCCAGCCTCGGTAAGATAACCTGGGCCTCGGGGTCGCCCTGGCGAATATTAATCTCGAGCACATAAGGAGTGATGGTATCTTGCTCTTCCACCAACATCAGCCCTACGTAGAGAACGCCCTTGTAAACGATGCCGGTCTTTTCTTTGAAGCCTGTAATGAGCGGCTGCACCACTCTATCCATTATGGTCTGGCTCATCTCTTCGGTGAGCCAGGGATGGGGAGAGTAGGATCCCATGCCACCGGTGTTTTTGCCCTCGTCGTTATCCCGAGCCCTCTTGTAATCTTGGGCTGCCACCATGGGCATCACCGAGTTGCCGTCTGTGAAACAGAAGAATGAGAGCTCTCGACCATACAGCCGCCGCTCAATTTCCACCTTGTTACCCGAGTCCCCGAAGATTCTCTTTTCCATGAGCAGGTGGACGGCATCCTCTGCCTGGGCCACATCATCACAAACCAGAGAGCCTTTACCTGCCGCCAAGCCGTCCGCCTTGACCACCACCGGATATCCCACGCCGCGTACATAGTCCCGGGCCTTATCCGGGTCGTCAAAGATCTCGAAATCAGCCACCGGAATGCCAAGATCACGCATTATTTCTTTCGCATAGCATTTGGAAGACTCCAGCCGGCTTGCGGCTTGGCTCGGTCCAATTATGTCCAGCCCTTCCTTCTCAAAGAGATCGACAATGCCGGCTGAAAGAGGGCTCTCCGGCCCTACAAAGGTAAGGTCGATACTCTCACGGGCGGCAAAAGCAAGCATTTCCTCTATGGTCCGGGCATTAACACACTCTGCCGTCTGTGAAATCCCGGCGTTCCCGTGGGCCACATAGATTTTCTTCACCCTGGAACTCTGGGAAAACTTCCAAGCGATAGTGTGATCGCGCCCACCACTGCCGATGACAAGTACCTTCATGCGCTCCCCCATTTTTGATTTCGAATTTCGAATTTCGAATTTCGAAATTTCAATCTTTTGCGCTGTTCCCTGCTAACTGACCAACTATAAAGAGAATTTTCCTTGTGACTACTGTTGGAAGGTATCAAAAAGGCAAAGACGAGTCAAATTGAAAATCCGTCCCCTCCCTGCCTCCACTGCGTCCATCAGACAAAGTGGGCTTGCTCTATCGCAGCCTTATGAGAGCAATAGTGTTTAAAATCGCTATGACTACCTAGCCAGAATATTTCACGAATTGTCTGCTACGACCGCGGATATAAGCGTCCTTCCGGGCGTCCTCGGGTGTCGGACCCTGCGACGTACTGTTTTAGTACGCCTCGGATCCAACCCCCTGCGGTTGCCCGGTGGCACGTCCATCTTCACGGTCTCGCGACGACAATTCATGAAAGATCCGGGCTAATAAAACAGTGTGTTATAATAATTGGATTCGGTGTAGACAAACCCAAACTCATAGAGGAATTCCATGGCCAAACCAACGTACGAAGAGCTCCAGCGCCGGGTGGGGGAGCTGGAGAAAATGGTCAACTTCAAGATTTCCCCGCAAGAATTCTACTTCGACACCAGAGATCTCATCTATTTTAAGGGATATAGGGATTGGTCGTTGGATTTGTACGACAGAAAAATAGAAGACATCACCGGCTATAAATTGGAAGATTTTCTAGACAGAAAGGTAAAGTGGCTGGACATCGTCTACGACAAAGACGAAGAGATAGCCCGAGATGCAGTGAGGCAGGCATTAAAAACCGATAAATACTATCTTGCCGAATACCGAATCGTCAAAAAATCTGGTGATTTATCCTGGATAAAGATAAGGGGTTTTATCACTACCGATGCAAATGGTGACTTCTTATCTGTACAAGGAGTCTTGAATGACATCACGGTCGAGAAATATGGCCAACTTGCACATGAGCTCGAGAATGATAACTTTGAGTGGGCAAACAGTCTCAACGATGGTATTTATGTCATTTCAGAAGACCACCGGATCGTCTTTATGAACCAGACGCTGATTGATCTCATCGGTAACCATATAGGCGAGGTGTGCTATGAGGCCCTGTTTCAACGAGATACGCCGTGTCCCTGGTCATCGATGGATCAGATCGAGCAGGAAGACGGTTGCTGTCTTCAGGAATATTGCTTCCCGAAAACAGGAAGAACCCTTCAAGTAAGATGTATTCCCATCAAGCTGCAGGACGGTTCCATCGGCAAACTGGCCCACTTGAAAGATGTCACCGAAAAGAGAAAGCTGCAACTGGAGATCAAGGAATTCGCAGGCCGGCAGGAGGCCATTACTGATGCGGCCAATAGCGCTGAGCTGGGCATCTTTATCCTGCAGAATCATGAGGGCGCGGAGGCAAAATTTCGCTACGCGAACGAGGCTTTTTCCAGGATCACCGGCTATGAGCCGGATGAGCTGCTGCAAAAGAGTTTAGCTGACCTTGTCCATCCAGATATTCTGCAAGCTTCCATGGAACGCCACCGACTCAGACAGCGCGGAGAAATTCTGCCCAAGGGCCATGAATTCAAGATGGTCCGCAAAGATGGAGCGTCCATCACAGTGTACGAGACTGTTGCCCTATCTCAGCATGACGGCGAGGTAGCTACCATCGGTTTTCTCCGGGACATCACCGAGAGGAAAAAAGGGCAGAAGGCCCTGTGGCAATCACAAAGGCTGGCCTCCATCGGCAGGCTGGCAGCAGAAATCGCTCACGAGATGAACAATCCTCTGACGAGTGTTCTCACTTTCAGCAAACTAGTGACCAGCGTCCTCCAGCAGGAGCCTTTTCCGGTACATCGAGTGGCTGAGTTGCGGGACTATATCTCCTATTTGCACAGCGAGACTGAACGGTGCGCCACAATTTCTCGAAACTTATTAGATTTTTCCCGCCAGAGTCAAATCGAGATTAGAGACAATGACATCCATGAAATTCTGGATACAACACTCAATATCCTGCGGCATCGAGCCGAGTTGGACGAGATCAAGATTCATACCGATTATGCCGCTGAGCTGCCATTTCTGTCATGCGACTTCAAGCGCTTGCAGCAGGCATTTATTAACATCCTCTGGAACGGGATTGAGGCAATGCCAGAAGGTGGAGTGCTTACAGTTTCCACAAATTTTGACCGGCAGCGGAATATTATCGAGGTTAAGATCAGTGATACCGGCGTGGGCATCTCGGAAGATGATGTGGAGAAGATTTTCGAGCCCTTCTTTACTACCAAAGACGAGGGCAAAGGCGTCGGCCTGGGACTTTCCGTAGCCTATGGTATCATCCGCCAGCATGAGGGCGAGCTCTACATCCAAAGCGAGAGTAAGGGCGTTCATTGTACCATTCAGTTTCCTGCAGGTCCTCGCACCCTGTCCATTGAAGACCAGAAGGACGAAGAGGGTGTCTTCCAGGCTGCTGCCCTCGATAAATAAGAAAGGAAGACGCCTAGCATAGGGAGCGATGCCCAGCTGGCAGTTGGCAGCAAAAGAAAGAACGAACCCCCCAATTTCAACACATTACCGACGGGTGAATCAATGAAAGAAAATGCACGGATTTTGGTGGTTGATGATGAGCCAATGGTATGTCTTGCCCTTACCAATTGGCTTGAGGAGGAGAATTATTTTACCAAGGCAGTTGGGGGTGGTCCAGAGGCTATCGCCTCCTTGCGCGAGGAAAACTGGGATATTGTGATTCTTGATCTAAGGATGCCAGGCATGGACGGTATCGAGGTGCTGAAGCAGGTTCAAGAGATTGCCCCCCAGACCGTGGTCATCATGATGACTGCCTATGCCTCCATCCCCGGAGCGGTTCAGGCTATGCAAGAGGGAGCTTACGACTACGTTGTCAAACCTCTCGATGTGGATCAGCTCACCCTGATGCTTAACAGAATTGTCGAGCATCAACAGTTGATCACTGAAAACATCCTGCTTCGAAAGAGTTTGACCGAACAATATGAGTTCGAGGACATCATTGGTCGGAGCGAGGCCATGCAGGAGGTCTTCGAAACGATCAAAGCCGTGACCGACACCAACGCCACCGTACTGATTACCGGGGAAACCGGCACTGGCAAAGAACTGGTGGCCCGGGCTATTCACAGCAACAGTTCCCAGCGCTATGGTCCCTTCGTGGCCACGAGTTGTGGCGCCCTTCCCGAGACCCTCTTGGAGAGCGAATTGTTTGGCTATGAAAAGGGTGCTTTCACCGGTGCCGATCGCACCAAGAAAGGGAGGTTTGAGCTGGCCCATGGCGGCACCCTTTTCCTGGATGAAGTGGGTGACACTAGCATGAAGACCCAGATCAAACTCCTGCGGGCTCTACAGGAAAAGAGCTTTCGTCGCCTCGGAGGGACTGACCTCATTGAAGTGGATGCCCGCCTGATAACTGCCACCAACCGCGATTTAGTCGCAGCTATAGACGAGGGGTCTTTTCGCAATGACCTTTACTACCGCCTCAATGTAGTCAGCATCCACCTTCCGCCCCTACGGGGACGCAAAGACGATATTCCCTTGCTAGCAGCCCATTTCATGAACAAGTATAATGTGGAATTCAACAAGAAGTTCGACCGCATAGAACGGAAGGCTATGGACATGATGATCGATTATCACTGGCCTGGTAATGTACGTGAACTGGAAAACGTCATTGAACGGGCCACAGTGATAGACCAAGGTCCTGAAGTGAAGGTAAATCACTTGCCCTTTTGTAATGTTGAACTGCTCCCTACTGAGGATCTCCAGACGCTGCAGGATGTGGAAAAGCTCCACATTGAAAAAATGCTTGCACGTAATGATTGGAACATCACCAAAACAGCACGTCTTTTGAATATAGATCGCACCACCCTTCACAAGAAAATCAAGAAGTCCGGTCTGAAAAGACAACAATAAGCTATCATGAAAAATAACCCCCAATTCATCTACCTGATACCCCTGGGGGATGTAGGTGATAAACATCTTGAAATCATCGCAGAAAGTATCCAGGAGCAGTTTGACCTGCCAGTCAAGATTGCCGCTAATCAGGGGCTGCCCGTCTATGCCCTGGATGCGGATCGAGAGCAGTACAACTCCAATCTGATTCTGCGGAAACTGATCGACAACGCAGCGCCAGATGCCCTGAAGGTCCTGGGGGTGACCACTTCTGACCTCTTTAACCCAATCTTTTCTTTTGTGTTTGGAGAGGCCCAGTTCAAAGGTAAGTGTGCGGTGATCTCCAGCCATAGACTCCGGGGCAATCCAGAGAACGAAACCAAAATCGGCTGCCCGCCGCTCATCAGCCGCTTGGAAAAAGAGGCGATTCACGAGCTGGGCCACACCTTCGGATTGAGGCATTGTGTGGATCCCGATTGCGTCATGAAGTATTCTGTTGGACTGGAGTGCGCCGATCGCAAGTTCTCCTACTTCTGTACTGCCTGTCGAGAGCTCATGCTCTGGCATCTTAGCACCGACCTCTTTCTGAAGGCCTAGCCCCATTAGACTCACCAAGTGTAACTTGTCTCAACCGCCATTGTCCTTCCCCCTCTAAACTGCATGTGTGGCAAAAAGCAACTCCCTGTAGCATTTTACCTCATATTATAGTTTAATAATTATATCAATATGTTATCTTAATAATTTATCTTTGGTGTGGATTTATCCTACATTTCTTGCAGCTATCGCACTCACCTCTATTGCGACTTATTGTTAGTATGTTCAGCAACTTATCCGTCAAAAACAAGAATGGCACGCTCCTTGCTCGTAGTAAGGACAAAACCCAGATAAGCACTTATAGAATTTAATATTCATTTTTGAGAAGGAGGTTTCGCCATGAAAGCAAAAAGTCAAATGTCAGGGTTCAAGGCCGTACCCAATGGCGAGGAAAAGTGTATATGGATGGAAGCTGGCGTCATCGACTACAAATTGTGTAACTATTACTATAACTGTTCTGCGTGTCCCTTTGATAAGGCCATGCAGCAGGTCGCCGATAAGAATGCGGAAATAGGTCGGCAGGGACTGGAGCCCTCAGGCAAAAAGGCGCACATCATCTCCTGGCAGGAAAAAATGAAAAAGCGCCCAGGAGCACAGCGCGAGTGTCGCCACACGCTCACCGGCAGGACTAGTTATCGGCTCTGCCCCTATGAGTTTGAATGCCACAAGTGTGAGTTCGACCAAATGCTGGAGGATAGTTGGCAGTTACAGATTCCGTCTCGGCTAACCAACATCCCCCAGGTGGACGGCTATGGACTGCCCGAGGGACATTTCTTCCATCTCGGACATGCATGGGCCAGGATTGAGCATGGTGGTCGCATCCGGGTTGGACTGGATGACTTCTCGGTGAAAGTTTTCGGACAGATGGATTCACTAGAGCTGCCGCTGACCGGGGAGGAGGTAAAATTTAGTGAAGTTGGCCTTGCCTTTAAGCGGATGGGCAAGGAGGCTCAAGCGCTCTCTCCCATCTCGGGGGTGGTTGCTGCGGTCAATTATCAAACGACCAAAGATCCTAGCATGGTGAAAGAGGAGCCTTATAACCAGGGCTGGTTGATGGTTCTCGAACCAACTGAGATGAAAGAAGACCTGAAGGCTCTCCTCTACGGCCAAGAAAGCACCGAATGGCTTCAGACGGAACACCAGGCTCTGGCGGAGATGGTCAGCTCAGTGGGGATGACCTATGCCGATGGTGGTGCCATTGATGATGTTGTCGGTAGAGTTCCTGAGCTGTCATGGGAGAAACTCACTCAGAAATTCCTTCGCACTTAAGTAATCCCAGTCTCAAATAGAATAACCCGGTTGGGGCAGGAGTGATTCCCAACCGGGTTATTGTTTTTGGGTTAAAGGGCTGAGGCTATTCCCTCCAAATAGCGAGTAATGGCGCCGTCGTACTCATGTGTTAGGCGGAAGACTTTTTTGGCCAAGCGGAAACGAGTCTCAAGGCTGAGTTGACCTCCATTGGCCTTCATTTCCTCTATGATGGAAGCATAGTCCCCCGGATCCACCACCACGGCCACATCCCGATAATTTTTCGCAGCAGCGCGCAGCATGGTGGGACCGCCTATGTCTACATTCTCTACGGCCTCCTCCAGGGTGCAACCCTCGCGAGCAACGGTCTTCTCAAAAGCATAGAGATTTACCACCACCATATCGATCACCTTCAGATGGTGGGAAGCCATGGTTTTCATATGTTCCGGGTTGTCCCGCTGCGCCAGAATTCCCGCATGCACCTTGGGATGCAGGGTCTTGACCCGCCCGTCCAGCATTTCGGGGAAACCGGTAAAATCTGAAACATCCTGCACAGTGACCCCGCCCTCCCTCATCATGCGGGCGGTGCCACCTGTGGACAGAATCTCCACCCCGAACTTCTCTAGCTCTTGAGCAAATTCGAGCAGCCCAGATTTATCCGTGACACTGAGAACTGCCCGCTGGATCTTCCTTGACATAGAACTCCCCTTTCGCGGCATACTGTAGGAGCGGCTTTCCAACCGCGACTTTTCTTCGTTAAACCACCAGCGAATCGCGGCTCGAAAGCCGCTCCCACAGCTCTTCTATAAACATTAGCAGAGTGTAACCACCTCTGGCTGTATGGCACTGCGGAGTACTACAGCAGAAATTGATTGATTGGTTTGGTGTTTCCGCAGCGCACAACAGACGTCGCCTCAAGCCACATTCTCAAGTAAGAGTTTCCTGAAAATCTCGTTGGCCGCCTGTAGTGCCACAGACTCGATCGGCAGCTCCACCGTGGGCTTCCCTTCCAGATCAAACTGGTAAATGAGATCATCCTCAGGGATGGTGCTCACGGAGTCAGGACCGAAGGTCTCCGTCTCTTTAGTAACCAACCCCTCCAGCTTATCGCGATACTGGTTAACCAAAAGGTACTTCCTGCCCACTCTGATATTAAGCTCATCCACCAGGTCATAAATGCGACGGGCTGAAAGAATCCCACGCCGGCTGGAATCGCTCACTATCAAAAGCAAATCAATGTATTTGGTGGTAAGCCTGCTGAAATGTTCCATCCCTGCCTCATTGTCAACCACCAGGTAGGGGTAGTTATCCATCATCCGTTCGATGAACTTACTCAGCAGGCTATTGGCAGCACAGTAACACCCCGGCCCCTCCGGTCGACCCATAACCATGAGGTCGAAGCCATTGGACTCCACCAGGGCCTGCTCAACCTTCATTTCTATGAAGATATCCTTGGTCATCCCCACCGGGACGTCCTTCTTCATCATCTCCCTGGCCTCACCCAGGGTCTCT